>JADLGU010000224.1 GCA_020849155.1 Rhodocyclaceae bacterium
AATCTGTATTATGTAAAATAATCAGGTGAGTAGTTAATTAAGACATAGAGCGTTAGCGCTGGTCTGAAATGCTGGAAGCCGGTAATACGCAGAAAATCTGGTGCCCGGAGCCGGAATCGAACCGGCATGACCGTTGCCGGTCGAGGGATTTTAAGTAGGGCAATTTGTGTATATAAAACAGCATGTTATTAATGTTTTCAAGTAGTTACTTGTTGCTGTTAGCTGTGAATTATTGCTAATTCTTGCCCCAATTGTCCCAAATTTGCCCCACGGCGATCCTTCATCCATTCCGTAGCCCTCTGCGCGGCCTGGCCGATGTCGTACTGCGCGATGCGCTCCACCGTCGCAAGGCGGTCAGCGCTCAGTCGGCGCGCCAGGGCGAAAACCGCCTCGGCCTCGCCCATGCCCGGGAAAAGCCGCTTCGCCACGTCGAGCAGCTGGGGCGGGATTGAATAGGTGCGGGTCCCGCTGATATCAGTTGCGATGCAGATCACGCCACCAGATCCTTTTCGATCTGCGTAGTCGCAGCGATCTCCCCGGCGGCATTTCGCTCGATCAAGGAGGTCGTCTTCCTCGCCGGCAGCGAAACAACTTCTACTTTGGAGGGCGCAGAGTCCTCCGCTGATCTGCGGCTGCCCCAGGCCTTAAATCCGGGCATATCGCGGCGCAGCGCTGCAACCGAATCGACAAGGCGCTGGGCGCACGCTGAGTAAGCCTTGCTGCCGCGCATGCGCTCATAGCTGAATTCCGCCGCCGTCGGAACGGGGTTCGTGAAACGAACCCCCGCTTTCTTGGCGCCGTCTAGCACGGCCGCAAGCGTCATAAAGACCCCGAGCGAAGCGATCGCGCCGGCTTGACGGCGATTCGCATCGGTCGCGTTTGCATCAGCGAGAATTTTCCGCACCTGCGCGAAATTGCCGGTGTTGGCGTAGGCGTATGCTGCATCCGCGCCGAAATCGAAAATAGCTTGATGGTCCATGTCTGTCCTTCGTAAGTAGGGGCACCGTCGCACATTCGGAGAAAATGCGCCCGGAGGTGCCACGTATCGGACCCTGGCGAGTTCCGATACCCGGTGCGATTGCGTCTATCATGCTGCCCTAGGGCCCGCCACACGGCCCGCAACCGCTCCCCCGCCGTGTGGCGGAGCAAACTATTAAGCCGTCTTGCCGTCGTCCATTTTTGAGAATGCCGCCGGCTGATTCAGCCCGACGCCGACAAGAACCGAGGCGGTAATGCGCACCTTGCCGAGATCGGCCAGGGTCACGCGGTCGACAATCATGTCGACGCCCCCCCCATAAATTCCGACGACCAGTTGCGACCAATCGCTCGAATACGTCAGCGCGCTGCAGACGGCGCCGCTCGATCCCTTGACCAGGTTGCTTGGCAGCATGTTGGAAACGGCCGCGCGGTGCCCGAGCAAGGGCCGCTCGGTGCTGTCCCATATGAAAGGCAGGTTCGTGCCGCGCGGCGCCGTGCGCAGCCAGCGCCGGGTCGAAGAATTCACGACGTAGCCGCTGAAATCGGTTTCGTCGGCATTCGCCACAGCGGGCCCGTTTTCCAGGTCGGCCAGGTGCGCGAATGTGATCGTTGCGCCATCGGTGCCGCCGATGACATTCGCCACGCCCGAGGTCGAGCGGAGACCGACAGGGGAATCGCTTGTGCCGTCGGCGTTCAGCGCGGCGTATTCGACCTGCTCCATGATGGCCTTCATCAAGTGGCGGCCGAGCGATACGTCGAGCGCTGGATCGGACTGGAGCAGCGCCTGCCGGCTTAACACCATCGTCACCGGGCAGCGCTTCGGGGTCAGCGTGGCAAGCGACGTTTGTTCCAGGACCTCGCCGGCCGCCGCGACTTCGCTTTTCCATGCAGCCGCGCTCGAAGATGAAAACCGCGGCAAGCTCAGGGTGAATTTCAAACCGGAGAGAATCGTCGCACCCATGCGTGCGATGGCCGCGGCCTTGCGCAGCGGATCGAGTGCGCGGCCGCCATCCACAGACGCGCCGATAAAGTTGCTGGCCTGGTTCGCCGTGCCGACGTTGAAGTCGCGGGCAAGCACGCCGAGCGGCACGAAAAACCCGTTCGGCGCCATGCCGGTTATCGTTGTCGAGAGGTTGCTTACATCTTTTTCGAGACCGGCGCCATCCCAGCGTCGCTCCATTGCCGCGCGCAGCGCGCGGGTGAGGCTGTAGCCCTCGACAACATCCCGCGCGGCGTCCAGGCCGAGCAGCCGGTCGGCGGCCAAGTGCAGCGATTCGCCGCGCGCCCGCTCGGAGATCCTGCTCATGAATTCGGCCTTGCCGCCGCCGCGCTTCATTACATCGAGCGCGATGCGCTGGCCGCCGTATTCGGCGAGCATGTCGCCCAGGGCGAACAGTTCGCGGTGCGCTATTTCGTTTTGTCCTAGCATCTGCATGATTGAATCCTTACTTGCGTTGAAGGTGATCAATCATCCATTGCGGCCCGTGACTTCCGCCACCAGGCGGAAGTGGCGTAAGCGCCTCGGTCGAAATCGCACCCCAGATCCGCCCTTCGCTCATCGGCGTTTCCGCATCCCGGCGCAGTTCCCCCACAATGCGCTCCATGCCCTCAGGCGGCGCAACCTCCCCCAGCAGCACCCGCCGCACTTCCTTGGCCGTGCCCCAGTTGATCGGGCCTATGGCGTCCGCCAGTTGCCGGAGCATGGAGCGCCGCCGTTCCAGCCGCACTTCGCGCGCGGTTTTTTCGTGCCGCTGGCGGGCCAGCTCGGTGCGCATGGCGTGGAGTTGATCGAGCACCTCCGCCCGGAACGCGTCGAACTCGGCGCGCGAAACAGAATCAGCCGGCACCCTCCCCCCCTTCTTCTTCCGCGAGCGCGCCCAGCCCGGTCTCGCCGATGCGGAGTAGTCGATCCGCTTCGGCGTTCATCGCGAGCACATCGGTATCCAGGGCGGCCGGGCAGTCGAGGATCGCAAAGCCAGGATCACCCGCGGCCTCCTCGGCAGCTGCAAGCCATCCAAGAAGCGCCGCCACTACCTGCTCGCCGGGCAGCGCGGCCATGGCCTCGCGCTCGACGCGCAGGCGATCATGCAGGCCCCACAGTTGCCCGCCGATCTCCAAGCTCGCCCCTTCGTGGAACTCGGCCTCTTCCTTCCACCTGGCTACCTCGGCCTCGATCTCCGCGATCCGGCGCTGCAGGTTCCCAACGTCGCGCACCAGCGGCGCCAGCACCCGGGCCCGCAGCCGGGCCGGGTCGGAATTGCGCAGCAGCTGGGCGACAGCCTGCCGCGGGTCAAGTCGCCCGTCGGCGCCAAGCGTGATCTTGCCCGCCGTCACCCATTCGCCGACTGCTTGCTTGCTCACACCCAGGAAGCGCGAGAACTCGGCGCGCGTCAAACGCAGGCCGCTGCGGTCGAGCTCGCCCGGGGCGAACGGCAGATAGGGCGTATTCAGGGTGCCGGCGTCAGGGTCAGGTCGATTTGTCACAGGGGCAACCTCTGGGTTGAGTATGTTGCGAGGCGGTGCACTAGAAATAAATCGCGCTGCGAATGACCCTCGATGGGGAAGCCCAGGAAGGACCCGTGAAGGGGGGCAATTTCACGCAGCATTGCGGGGAGTGCGGGTAAAGGCGGGGATGTTTCACCCCGTATACTTTTTTTGTCTCTGACACTTTTCATACGTTGTATAGGAATTACCCGCTATTACCTGCATCACCCGCAGTTCACTACTTGCCACCTGGCAACCTTGGCGTGACCGTCCGGCCTGGCCGGTTTCAACTGCAGCCCATCGACAATACGATCCCGGTGCGCGCGCAGCCAGTAGCCCAGGCGTCGAGTGTTCGGTTTCTCGGCGCACACCAGCTGCAGGCCTTCGTACAGATCGGGGTGCGTGCGGTCGCTGCTCATGAGCTGGGTCGCCATGCCGGCCGCCACTACCTCGGCGGCGGTGACGGCCTTGTCGCCGAAGGCTTCGCGCCAGGCTGAGAACAACAGCCGCATAGCCTCAAGATCGGGATCCTGCTCGCGCAGGCCTTCGGAAGCCTTGAGCGGATCAGGCAGCCCAAGCCACACCAGCGGCCGGCGCACCATCCGATCCCACTCCGCGAATCCGCCCAAGGGATACAGCCCATCCATGGTCGGCGCACCGGCAGCCAGGTAGGCCAGTGGAATGGTGAGGGCGGCGCGGATCAGTTCGCCGCGCCTGGCGAACACGTCGGCCAGGTGGTCCCGCGCGAAGGTGCGCTGCTCGGGCCGCTCGGTGCCGGCGTCCATGCGGATCAGGACGACGCGCCGCTTGAGGTCGCCGACGATGGCGAGGTTGTTGCCGGTGGCGACCAGCTGCGCGTGCGTCGGGAGCGATACCATGCCGCTGCCGCCCAGCGGCCGCAGCCGCACGGATGGCTGGCTCAGCACCTGGCACAGCAGATCACCCTTGAGCGGTCGCTCGATGTTGTCGAGCAGGATGCAGGCGTCGCCCGCGAGCAGCACGCCCGACAGGCGCTTCTCCGCTTCGGCATCGTCATGGCCCAGGGACAGCACACTGGCCCGCCGATTACTCGCGATGATGCTGAAGGTCTCGGCGAGCAGCGTTTTGCCGGTGCCGGGTGTGGGCGCCGTTATCGCCATCATGGGGGCAGCGGGGAGGATTCTCCGCACCAGGCCGGTGATGATTCCGGCCAGCAAGGCGGCGCGATCTTCGTAGCCGACCAAGGGAAATTCGCGGATCAGGTCGAGCAGGACCGTCATTGCCTGTTCGGCATCCTCCATACTCGGCATAGCCGGCGGCGGTGCATAGCCGGCAATCTTGTCGAAGGCGAGGAACAGGCCGCTCTCAGCATCGTACCCGGAGCAATCGATCAGCCGGCCGTCGAGCGTGATCGTCGGCGCCTCGGTGAAGCCGGTCAGCGTCGGGATCTCCGGCCAATGTCCGCGCGCCAGATAGGCTTCGGCGACGCGCTTCGGGCAGTCGCAGGACTTGTATCTGTCGGCGCGGGCGTCGAAGCGTTCATGAAGGGCGGCGCGACCGGCCAGCTCGACCAGGTGGGCGGCGTCGACGGGATGCAGAATTAGCGCGCCGCGGGGGCGGTGCACGCTCCCGCTCTGCGCCTCGGGCACTGAATAGACGCGCACCAGGCGGCCGGCGTAGACGTACATGTTGCCGGCGTATTCGGCCAGGGCCGCGCCGAGCTGATCGAGCACGTCCGGCAGTTTGCCGGGATCGTGGCGAATCACGCGACGGCCGCCGGCATCGAAGGTTTCGCCGCCGGTCGGAACCGCGCGCAAATGCTTCTTGCGGGGTTTTTTCTTGCTGCCCTCGGCGATGGCCTTGTCCAGGGCCTCAGCGCCGCGCTCAATGCCGCTATCAGCCATGCGTGAGGCCTCCGGCCTTGACCGCAGCCTGCAACCGCGCAGCGGCCAGCGTGAGGCGTTCTCGATCAACGGAGCTCAGCGGTTCGCCGGCCAGCATCGCGCCGGCAGCGGCGGAAACGACCAGGGCCTCGAAAGCGACGCAGCGGAGAATATCGGCGGCCGGTATCGGCCGGCGCTCGGGCTTGCCGTGCTGCATCTCCCGCTCAGGGAACAATGCGGCCATATCCAGGCCGACGGCGGCGACAACCTCTTGCACGCTGCAGCCGGCGAAGTCGTGGGCTAGTATCCGGCCGTCTTCAAGCTCTCGGATCGAAAGCGAAGCGCGGCGATCCTCATGTGCAGGGCAGCGCGCGATCCAGCGGCCCGGTCCGGTCTGCTTGACGTTTTCCAGGCGCGAAAGTAGTTGGTCCGCGCTCATTTGAACCCAAGCCTGCGGCGATCCTTGCGGCCGAGACGCGAGGGCTTCACCTGGCGCCGGTCGAACTCAGGAACACGGCGGCACTTTTTGGGTCTCTTGATTCGCAGGAAGCCGCGCCCGCGATCCGCCCTCATGGTGTACTTTTCCTGGCTGGAGGATCTAGCCGGGGGCAGTGCTTTAACAACTCTTCGGTTGCGCGGGCCAGTGACGCCATTGTGTTGTCGTGCCGCATGTACGGTTTGTTACCAGCCGGGCGCCCGGCGAGTTCTCGGCAGCGCGGGGCGCCGGTATTCAGGGATTCATTAGCCCGAGCAATGGCCTCTGCGAGTTTGGGGTGCATTTCAATCTCCTTCAGTTGAGTATTCAGCTTGGAAATCGACGCGACTCATGGCGAAACTCGCCCGGCTTGCTGCGAGTCGACCCAGGTGAAGAATTTTTCCTCGTCGAGATAGACGCGCCGGCCGATCCGCTTCACAGCATCGAGGCGCTCAAGGCCGTTCTGCCTGGCATGGAAAACGTGCCAGCGCAGCGCGCCCTCGGGAAATGCGGGATGACGTTCGGCGAATTGCCGAATGGTAAGTAAATGCCTGATTGCGGCCATATGACCTCCGTTGCTCTGATTGGCGATGCGCTGTGCATCGTTGCAACGGAGGGTCGCCTATTATGCTGCCGGTGTTAATGCTGAGAAAATTAGAATAAACCGCCAGCCGCACAACAATACGCGCGACTGCTGTTATCCCAGGCGCGGCTTGAGCCCTTCGGCGAACCTCTCGAAAACCAGCGCGGCACCGTTTTCTAGCTCCACGCCAGAGTTGTAAAAATAGACTGGCTGTGCGCGCAGCGCTTTAGCCCGCTCGACGAAGCGGTGTGTCAATTCCAGGCTCACGTCGATCAGGTAGCGGGCGAAACAATCGCGGACTTCCTTCTCGGTCTTTGCGCCAGCGATTTCCCTCGCCAGGCTCTTCAGTCGCCGATCAGCACAGGCCTCGATCATGTCGCGCGCCTCCTTGAGGGCCGCCTCGACCTCTCGGCGAGAGACATGCTCGCCAAGCCGCTCGCGCAAGGCTGCCTTGATCGCTTCCACTTCTCGAAGAATTTCGGCAGACAGGCGGCTGTCGTGCTGTTTGGCATCTTTGAATATCGTCGTGTAGTCGACCCCATACTTCTCGGCGACCTTTTCGGCGGCGGCGTTCGCGGTCATGCCCTTGTCTCGTAATTCCCAATACTTGCGCGCCCTTTTGGCGCCGGGCGGATCTGCCTTGTTGATCGCCCCTTTCGGTCGGCCGCGTCGCCGCCCAGCCCCTTCTGACTTTTCGCTCATATCAGCCCCTTCTCCGCGAAACTCGTCGGCTCGGCCAGGCCGGCGACGACGAAATGGTCGAGTACCTTGACGTCCACCAGCGCTAGGGCGCGCTTGAGTTCTCCCGTAAGCACCTCGTCACAATGGCTCGGCTCACCGCAGCCGGACGGGTGATTGTGGGCGAAGATGACGGCGGCGGCGTTGTGCGCCAGCGCCAGCTTCACCACCTCGCGCGGATGCACGCTCGTCTGTGTCAGGGTGCCGTAGAACAGCACTAGTGCCTCGATCAGTCGATTCTGCGCGTCGAGATACAGCGCGGTGAAGCATTCGCGCTCCATTTCTGCGAAGCGCAACTGCAGATACTCACGAACGGATCGCGGCGCTGAAAGCGCCTCACCTGGCCGTCTTAGACGCTTTTCAAGTATCGCCAGGGCGCGGCGAATTTGCGCATCGCCGCGACGCGGCCGAAATGTAGAATGTGCGACAGGCACGGTTCACCTCCTTGCAGGTGGATTTTGCTTAGGGGCCGTCGGGTGTTAGCGCACCCGATGGCCCCGCCTCTTTCCGTTGGAACCGCCGGCCGGCGGCCCGGGTCTTCATAGTCCAACTTTCTGCACCATGCGCGTCACAGCGCCGACGGTGGTGAGGTCGCCGAGGTGGCTATACCTCTTCACCATCGCGAGGGTCCGGTGCCCCAGGACCGCCGCTATTTCGGCCGTGGTGGCGCCCGACTGCGCCAGATAGCTGGCCGCCGTGTGCCGCAAATCGTGAAAGTGGAAATCTTCGATCTTAGCTGCCTGCAGGGCATCCCGGAAAGCGCGCTCGATGGCGCGCCGGCTCACCGGGAAAACCAGATCGCTATCGAGCCGCCGGACCTTCGACCTGGCCGTCAGCAGGTCGAGGCAGCGGCCGGCAACAGGCACGGCGCGCCGCTCGCTGTTCTTGGTCTTCTCGAAAACTACGCGGCCATCCTTGAGGTTCACCGAGGGCCAGCGCAAGCCGTAAATCTCCCCTGCCCGGGCGCCGGTCGAGACAGCGAACAGCACCACGGCAAGCAAGTCGGGGTTATCGCTTTTCTCGCAGACATCGAATAGTGCGCCCCGTTCGGCGTCATCTAGCCAGCGCACCCGGCCTTGCGACTCGGCGCCCCTGGCGACGTTGGAAACCGGATTCGACTCCAGCCAATGCCACTCGCGCACGGCGACCTTGAACACGGCCGACAGTGCTGCCAGATAGCGGTTGACGGTTTGCGGGGTCCGTGGTGTCCCGTAGCGGGTCTGCCCAGACAGCAACCTGGCCTGGCAGTCTGAAAGGGTCGAAGGGGTGATCGTGACAAGGGCATACGGGCCCAGCTGAGCCTTCCACCACTCCAGCTGCCCCGTCATCTTGGCCGCCGTTTTGTTGCGCTGCTTGTGCGGCAGCACGTCATTGACGTAGCGGTCGATCAACTCCCCGAAGGTGCGGCGCCTGGCGTCGTTGCTTGGCAGGTAGCGGCCGCGGGACAGATCCGTTTCGATCTGCTTTGCCCATTGCTCGGCATCGGTCTTGCGGGCGAAGGTTTCGGAGTATTCGGGGTATCCGCGCTTGCGGATGCGCACGCGGTAAGTCGTTG
>JADLGU010000225.1 GCA_020849155.1 Rhodocyclaceae bacterium
AAGAAGGTGCCCTTGGCGTTGGTGGCCATCACCTGGTCCCAGTCGGCCTCGCTGGTCTCCTCGGCGGTGCCGTTGGCGCCCGAGATGCCGGCGTTGTTCACCAGGATGTCGAGGCGGCCGAACGCCTTGGCGGCCTCGGCGATCACTGCGGCGACTTCGGCTTCCTTGGAGACATCCAGCGCCCAGGCCCGGGCCCGTCCGCCGGCGGCGCGGATTTCCCCGGCGACTGCCTCGGCCTCGCCGGCCTGCAGGTCGGTCACCGCCACTGCGGCGCCCTCGCGGGCCAGCAGCAGCGCGGTGGCGCGGCCGATGCCCTGCGCCGCGCCCGTGACCAGGGCCACCTTGTCCTGTACGCGTCCCATGTGCGATCTCCCTGTGATGCAGATGTCCGGATTCTAGGCCGCGCCGGTCTCACTCCGGATTGACCGGGCGCAAGGATTGGCTTTCCGGGAAGGTGTCGGCGATGCGCGCCGCCGAGCGCCGCAGCGCCGGCTGGCCGAGCAGCATCTGCTCCAGCGGCAGGCGCGAGGCGGGGGCGTGCACGGCGAGCGCCGCCGGCACCTTGCGGGTCTTGCTTTCCACCGGCACGGCGACGCAGACCATGCCCTCGAGGTATTCCTCGTTGTCGGTGGCGAAGCGCTGCTTGCGGATGCGACGCAGCTCCGCCTCGAAGGCGCGCCGGTCGGTGAGGGTGTTGGCGGTATGGCGCTCGAAGCTCATCGCGTCGAGCAGGCGCTTGCGCTCTCGCGATGGCATCAGCGCCAGCAGCAGCTTGCCGCTGGCGCTGGCGTGGGCCGGCACCCGCGAGCCGGTCTGGAAGTGCAGGCGCAATGGCCAGTTGGCCTCGACGCGGTCGAGATAGACCACTTCCGGGCCGTCGAGCATGGTGAGGTTGCAGGTTTCGTTGAACTCCTTGACCAGGGCCTGCAGGATGGCATGGCGCGGCGCGCGCCAGGTCGGATGGGTCAGCGACTTGAGGGCCAGCTGGGTCAGGCGCGGGCCGGGGGCGAAGCGCCGGCCCTCGGCTTCGCGCGACAGCATGCCCGCTTCCACCAGCAGGGTGGCGATGCGATGCACGGTGGGCTTGGCCAGGCCGGTGGCCTCCATGATGCCGACCAGGCCGATCGGGCTTTCCGCGCCGGCCACGATCTCGAGGATATGGATGGCGCGCAGGGTGGCGGAGGATTCGGATTTGAGATCGATGTCCATGGGCGTTTAATCCAATAAATGGAACAATTGATTCCATTATTGCGATTAAATCTGCAACATGCAATGATTTCGGAAACAGGAGGGTCCGGCATGCCAGCAACACAATCCCAGCTGCAGCGCATGACGTCTAGCGAGGCGCTGGTGGAAACCCTGGTGGCGCAGGGTGTGCGCGACGTCTTCGGCATCGTCGGCTCGGCCTACATGGACGCGCTGGACCTGTTTCCGGCGGCCGGCATCCGCTTCATCCCCACGGTGCACGAGCAGGGCGCGGCGCACATGGCCGATGGCTATGCGCGCGTCTCGGGGCGCCACGGCGTCTGCATCGCCCAGAACGGGCCGGGTGTCACCAACTTCGTCACGGCGGTGGCCGCCGCCTACTGGGCGCACAGCCCGCTGGTGGTCGTCACGCCGGAGGCCGGCAGCCTTTCAATGGGATTGGGCGGTTTCCAGGAAACCGACCAGCTGCCGATCTTCTCGAAGATCACCAAGTTCCAGGCCCACGTCAGCGGCCCGCAGCGCATGGCCGAGCTGGCCGCGCGCTGCTTCGACCGGGCGCTGCTGGAAATGGGGCCGGCCCAGCTCAACATCCCGCGCGACCATTTCTACGGCGAGGCCGACTACGACATCGCCCAGCCGATCCGCATCGAGCGCGGCGCCGGCGGCGAAAGGAGTCTGAACGAAGCGGCCGAACTGCTCGCCGCGGCGGAATTCCCGGTGATCGTCTCCGGCGGCGGCGTGGTGATGGCCGACGGCGTGGACGCCTGCGTGCGCCTGGCCGAACTGCTCGATGCGCCGGTGGTGACGAGCTACCTGCACAACGACGCCTTTCCCGCCGACCACCCGCTCTGGTGCGGCCCGCTCGGCTACCAGGGCTCCAAGGCCGGCATGAAGATGATCGCGCAGGCCGACGTGGTGCTGGCGCTGGGCACGCGCCTGGGCCCGTTCGGCACGCTGCCGCAGCACGGCCTCGACTACTGGCCGAAGGGCGCGAAGATCATCCAGGTCGATGCCGACGCGAAGATGCTCGGCCTGGTGAAGAAGATTTCCGTCGGCCTGTGCGCCGACGCCAGGGCCGCTGCCGAAGCGCTGCTCGCGCGGCTGGCATCGCGCGTGCCGGCCTGCGGCGCGAACCAGACGCAACGCCGGGCCGGCATCGCCCAGGAGAAGGCCGCCTGGGAAGCCGAGCTCGACGCCTGGCCGCAGGAGCGCGACCCGTGGAGCCTCTCAGTGGCGAAGGACAGCTCGGCCATGCACCCGCGCCAGATGCTGCGCGAGCTGGAGCGCGCGATGCCTCGTGAGGCCATGGTGTCCACCGACATCGGCAACATCTGCTCGGTGGCGAACAGCTACCTGCGCTTCGATCGGCCGCGCAGCTTCTTCGCGGCGATGAGCTTCGGCAACTGCGGCTATGCCTTCCCGGCGATCATCGGCGCCAAGCTGGCGGCGCTGGGGCGTCCGGCGGTGGCCTACGTCGGCGACGGCGCCTGGGGCATGAGCTTCGGCGAGATCCTCACCTGCGTGCGCGAGAAGATCCCGGTGACGGCGGTGGTGTTCCACAACCGGCAGTGGGGCGCCGAGAAGAAGAACCCGGTGGACTTCTACGGCAACCGCTTCGTCGGCTC
>JADLGU010000226.1 GCA_020849155.1 Rhodocyclaceae bacterium
CAACGACTGGCACAACCGCGCCGGCAACCTGCTGGCCGAGCGCCTCGGCCTGGTCGAGGTGTTCGGCGGCATCAACGGCATGCCGGCGCGCAGCTTCCCGGCCACCCAGCCGGTGTTCCGCCTCGACCGGAGCTACGAGCGCGGCTTCTCGATCGAGCGCAGCGAGGTGCATTTCGGCCGCCCCTGGTCGAAGATCTCCGATCACGCCGCGCTGTCGGCGCGCATCGCCCTCGGATAGGGCCGCCATGAAGGCCGAGTCGCTGCCCGGCAACGCCCTGACCCTGCTGGAAACCGGCGGCGACTACTTTCCGGCCCTGATCGCCGCCATCGACGCCGCGCGGCACGAGTTCCACCTCGAGACCTACATCTTCGAGGACGACGCCACCGGGCGGGCCGTCGCCGCGGCGCTCTGCCGCGCCGCGCAGCGCGGCGTCGCCGTGCGCGTCGTCGTGGATGGCTTCGGCTCGCCGAACTTCCCGGCGGCGTTTCGGCCGCTGCTCGAGGCAGCCGGCGTGCAGGTGCAGGTCTACCGCCCCGAGATCGCCCGCTTCCGCCTGCGCCGCCACCGTCTGCGGCGGCTGCATCGCAAGCTGGCGGTGGCCGACGGGCGCGTTGCCTTCGTCGGCGGCATCAACATCGTCGACGATGCCGACGCCGCCCATCCCGCGGCGCCGCGCTTCGACTACGCCGTGCGCCTGGAAGGGCCCTTGCTGGCGCCCATCCATGCCAGCGTCCGGCAGTTGTGGACGCTGCTCGCCTGGGCCAGCTTCCGACGCCGGCTGCGCCTGGCCGCGCCGGTGCCGACGCAGGCCGCGCCGCGCGGCGAGCGGCACGCCGCCTTCGTCATCCGCGACAACCTGCGCCATCGCCGCGACATCGAGGAGGCCTACCTGGAGGCCATCGCCGCGGCGCGCGGCGACATCCTGCTGGCCAACGCCTATTTCCTGCCGGGCCTGCGCTTCCGCCGCGCCCTGTTCGATGCCGCGGCCCGCGGCGTGAGGGTCACCATCCTGCTGCAGGGCCGCGTCGAATACCTGCTGCAGCACTACGCCACCCAGGCCCTCTACGGCGCCCTGCTGGGGCGCGGCGTGCGGATCTACGAGTATCACCGCAGCTTCCTGCATGCCAAGGTGGCGGTGATCGACGACGACTGGGCCACCGTGGGATCGAGCAACATCGACCCGTTCAGCCTGCTGCTGGCGCGCGAGGCCAACGTGATCGTCCGCGACCGGGAATTCGCCGCCGGCTTGCGCGCCAGGCTGGGGGCGGCGATGCGGGACGGCGCCCGCGAGCTGCGCCCCGCCGACTGGCAGCGCAAGCCCTGGCTGCACCGCCTGGCGAGCTGGCTGGCCTATGGCCTGGTGCGGATGATGGTGGGGCTGGCGGGTTATGGCGGCAAGCACTGAAAGCGCCCGCCGTATTCGGGAGACCGACTTTTTACGGACAGGGCGGCCGCTTCGATGAAACGATGCCGGTGTTTACCCCGAACCAGTTGAGGCCGCCGAACAGCCGGGCGTGCTCGATCTTGACGCAGCGGTCCATGACCACCTCCAGGCCGGCGGCCTCGGCGCGGCGCGCGGCTTCGTCATGGATCACCCCGATCTGCAGCCACAGCACCTTGGCGCCAATGGCGATGGCATCCTCGACGATGGCGGGGATGTCCTCGGCGCGGCGGAAACAATCGACGATGTCCACCTTGAAGGGCAGCTCGCGCAGCGAGGGATAGCATTTCTGCCCCAGCACCTGCGGATAGGCCGGATTGACCGGCACCACGGTGTAGCCGTGGTCGAGCATGTACTTGGCGGCGAAGTGGCTCGGCCGGTGCCAGTGGGCGGACAGGCCGACCACCGCCAGGCTGCGGTGGCGCATCAGGATCCGGCGCAGGCCGGCGACGTCGTCGATCATGCTGGTCCTCCAAGGTCAGACTTCAATATCCTGCCGGAGCCGGCGCGCTGCGGCAACGGGGCAACTGACCGCGCCGCCAGTTCTCCTCCGCCCATCGCCAGAGTTCGCTCAGGTCGGTCTCGACCAACCCCGGCGGCGGCCGCTGGCCGAGAAAGTCCAGCGCGGCGCAAAGCGCCGGCTGCGGCCGCCGCGGATCGATGGGCCGCGCCCGCGTCTGCTTGGATAGCTTTTCCCCGGCGGCATTGACCGCCGCCGGCAGGTGCAGGTATTCGGGATGGGCGTAGCCGAGCAGCCGCTGCAGATGGCGCTGCCGCGGCGTCGAATCGAGCAGGTCGGCGCCGCGCACCACATGGGTGATGCCCTGCTCCGCGTCATCCACCACCACCGCCAGCTGGTAGGCGAAGCAGCCGTCGGCGCGCAGCACCACGAAGTCCCCCACCTCGGCCGCCAGGTCCTGGCAGACCCGGCCCTGCAGCAGGTCGTCGAAACATTCCGTTCCCGGCTCGACCCGCACCCGCCAGGCGCGGGCCTCCCGGCCTGGTGGCAGCCCAAGACGGCAAGTGCCCGGATAGCGGCGGGCGCCGTCTGGCGCCAAGCCCGAATCGGCTATCTCGCGCCGGCTGCAGCCGCAGGGAAAGACCGCCCCGGCGAGACGCAGACGCTCCAGGACTGCCCGGTAGCGAGATGTGCGCCGGCTCTGCCACGCGATCTCGCCATCCCAGGCGAAGCCCAGGGCTTCCAGGGTGCGCAGGATGTCCTCGCCGGCGCCGGCGACGCAGCGCGGTTCGTCGAGGTCCTCCAGGCGCAGCAGCCACTCGCCGCCGGCGGCGCGCGCTTCCAGGCAGCTGCCCAGCGCCGCCACCAGGGAGCCGAAATGCAGCGGCCCGGTCGGCGAGGGCGCGAAGCGGCCGCGGTAGCGCGGCCGGTCGGGCGATGTTTTCGTCATGGCCGGATGATAGCCAAGAAGCCGGCCGTCGGGCGCAACCCGCCGCTCGCCGCGGAGCGTGACGCTTTTCACGGCGCCCCATGACATTCGCCTGTAGGATCGCCGC
>JADLGU010000227.1 GCA_020849155.1 Rhodocyclaceae bacterium
CGCCCGAGCACGCCATCGTGGTGGACGAGCCGGTATCGAACGTGGTGGAACTGCGCCAGACCCTGCGCCGCCGCCTGCCCGAGGCCGCCGAGCGGCTCGGCGACCGCAACCTCAACGTGGCGGTCAACGGCGAGATGGTGCTCTCCGGCGAAGCCGGCGCGGCACTGAAGAGCGGCGACCGGGTGACGGTGTTCCCGATGATCGCCGGCGGCTGACGCCGTATAACCAAAGTCGAATCCCTCCCAAGAACGCAGCCTCCGGGCTGCGTTCTCCTATAGTCCGGATGGACTATTGCGCCGTGTTTCCAGGCGCGTAAGATGGCCCCCGAAACATGACCGCAGAGGCTCCTGCGGCATCGGCTCAACAATAAGAAGGGATAACAAGATGGTTCTCAATGGACTCAAACGGGCAGCCGCGCTGCTCGCCTGCCTGCTCGCTTTCGGCGGCGCCCAGGCCGACACGGTCAAGATCAACGGCTTCCTCGGCGGACGCAGCGCTGGCGTCGACCTCGACACCCCCCGCGATGGCCCTTTCTCAGCCGGCGAGTTCACTGGCTTGTGGAATGGCAACTCGTTCTCGGCAATGTGCGTGGATGTCATGCATGACCTGTCGTTCGGTACCACCTACACCAACTACACCGCCATGACGCCGGTCGCCTACGGCTTCTCGGCGACCCAGGTCGGCCTGTTCAACCGGCTCTACACCGACTACTACGCCACCTCCCATACCAACGGCGTGAATGCCGCCGCCTTCCAGATCGCCGTCTGGGAGATCACCTACGATGGCAATGGCGCGCTCAACCACGGCGCCGACGCCTTCAAGCTCGGCTCCGGCGGAAACACCACCGCCAAGACCACCGCGGCCAGCTGGCTGTCGTCCCTCACCCCCCTGGCCACCAGCGCCTGGACCTTCACGGTGCTGGACAGCCGCGGCGACAGCGCGACCCAGGACCTCCTCGTCGCCATCCCCGTGCCCGAGCCCGAGACCTACGCCCTGCTGCTGGCCGGCCTGGGCCTGCTCGGATTCGTCGCCAGACATCGGAAAGCCTGAGGTCCGCCCATGCGCGCCCTGAGAACCCTCGCCATCGCCGGACTCCTCGCCAGCGGCCTGGCCCAGGCCGCGCCGATCTTCAATGACGATTTCGACGCCAACGGGCTGGGTCTGAACGAGGTGCCGGCCGGCTGGACAGTCAGCGGCGGCACGGTGGATATCATCGGTTCGCCCGGCTTCTACGACCTCATTCCCGGCAGCGGCCGCTACATCGACCTCGACGGCTCGACCGGATCGGCGGGCCTGCTCTCGACGAGCTTCAGCCTGGCGGCCGGCACCACCTACCTCGCCGAGTTCGATCTGGCCGGCAATTTCCGCAACAGCAATGCTGAAAGCGTGACGGTCAACTTCGGCACGGCCAGCCTGACCGCCAGCCTGCCCATCGAAACCGGCTGGACCGCCTACACCCTGTATTTCACCCCGTCCGCCAGCGGCAGCTACAGCCTCAGCTTCCAGAACGCCGGCGGCGACAACATCGGCATGCTGCTCGACAACGTCAGCATCGCCGCCGTGCCCGAACCCGGCACCCTCGCCATGCTGCTCGCCGGCCTCGGCATGATCGGGCTGATCGCCCGGCGCCGCGGCCGGGCCTAGCCTAGCCTCACCCCCTCCGGATCAGGCCGCCAGCGGCGCGCCGCGCTCCTCGCGCTGGCGCGCGTCGCTCCATTCGGCGCCCTCCGCCAGGTGATGGCGGCAGCGGGTCTCGCCGTCGCTGCTGACGCAGTAATCGCCGTACACGATCTGGTCCACGAAACTGGCGCCTTCGACCACCCGGGTGTGCTCGAAGACCACGCTGCGGACGATGCGGGCGTTGCGCTTGACGTGGCAGCCGTGGCCGATCCAGGCCGGGCCGACGATCTCGCAGCCGGATTCGACGTGGCAGCCCGAGGCCAGGTACACCGGCCCGCTGAGACGCACGTCCGGGTCGATGCGCACGTTGAGCCCGGTCCACACCCCCGGCCGCGTCTCCTGCCCGGGGATGCGGATCCAGGGGATCTCGTGGCGCATCACGCGCTGGATCGCCTGCCAGTAGTCGGCCACCCGGCCGATGTCGATCCAGTGGAAATCGCGGCGCAGGGCGAAGAACGGCACGTTCAGCTCGACCAGTCGCGGGAACAGCTGGCTGCCGATGTCGTAGATCTCGTTGGACGGGATCAGGTCCAGCACCGCCGGCTCGAAGATGTAGATGCCGGTGCTGATCCAGTTCGAGCGGGCCTCGCGCTGGGCCGGTTTCTCCTGGAAGGAGCGGATGCGCCCCTCGCGGTCGGCCACCACCACGCCGTAGCTCGACACCTCCTGCCAGGGCACCTCGCGGGTCACCACGCTGGCCAGGGCGCCGCGGGCGCGGTGCTCGGCCACCGCGGCGCGGATGTCGAGGTCGATCAGCGCGTCGCCGCAGACCACCACCGTGGTGTCGTCGAAGAAGCCGCTGAAGTCCTGGATGCGGCGCATGCCGCCGGCCGAGCCGAGGGCGAAGGGCACGATCTCGCGGTCCTGCAGGTAGCCCTCGAAGGAATAGCCGATCTCGACGCCGAAGCGGCGGCCGTCGCCGAAGTACTGCTCGATGCGCTCGGCCTGGTGGCTGGTGTTGATCATCAGCTGGCGCACGTCGTGGGCGGCCAGGTGCTCGATCAGGTACTCCATCACCGGCTTGCCGAGGATCGGAATCATCGCCTTCGGCAGGTCGTGCGTCAGCGGCCGCACGCGCGTGCCCTTGCCGGCCGCCAGGATCATCCCCTTCATTGTCGCCCCCCTGTTGTTCTTACCCGGGCGGCATGATACGTCAATGGAATGACGGCGCCGTGACATATTCCGCAGTCACGGCCAAAATAGTCCGAACGGACTATGCCCCGTAGCCCCGCGGGTTGAGGCTCTGCCAGCGCCAGGTGTCGGCGCACATGCGGGAGAGGTCCAGTTCCGCCCGCCAGCCCAGCCGCTCGGCGGCCAGCGCCGGATCGGCATAGCAGGCGGCGATGTCGCCCGGCCGGCGGGCGGCAATGCGGTAGGCCACCTGGCGCCCGCTGGCCTGCTCGAAGGCGCGCACCATCTCCAGCACGCTGTAGCCGCGCCCGGTGCCGAGGTTCACCGTCAGCACGCCGGAGGCCGGCAGGTGCTCCAGGGCCGCCAGGTGGCCGCGGGCCAGATCCACCACGTGGATGTAGTCGCGCACCCCGGTGCCGTCCGGCGTCGGGTAATCGTCGCCCCACACCGACAGCGCCTCGCGCCGCCCCACCGCCACCTGGCTGATGAACGGCATCAGGTTGTTGGGCACGCCGTTCGGGTCCTCGCCGATCAGCCCGCTCTCGTGGGCCCCCACCGGGTTGAAGTAGCGCAGCAGCGCCACCCGCCAGCGCGGGTCGGCGGCGGCCGCCTCGCGCAGGATCTCCTCCACCATCAGCTTGCTGCGGCCGTAGGGGTTGGTCGGCGCCACCGGGAAATCCTCGCGGATCGGCACCGAGGCCGGGTCGCCATACACCGTCGCCGAAGAGCTGAACACCACCGTCCGGAGGCCGTACTGGGCCATCGTCTCGAACAGCGTCAGCGAGCCGCCGACGTTGTTGTCGTAGTAGCGCAGCGGCTCGGCCACCGACTCGCCCACCGCCTTCAGGCCGGCGAAATGGATCACCGCGTCGTAGTGGCGCGCCTCGAACAGCGACTGCAGCGCGGCCCGGTCGCGCACGTCGGCCTTGACGAACACCGGCATCCGGCCGGCGATGCGGGCGATGCGCTCCGGCACCGCCGGCGCGCTGTTGCAGAAGTTGTCGACCACCGTCACCTCGTGGCCGGCGCCGAGCAGCGCCACCACGGTGTGCGAGCCGATGTAGCCGGCTCCGCCGGTGACCAGAATCGATGCCATGAGCTCGTCCGAAAGAGACAAAACCGCATTCTAAGCGGCTTTGCCCGCCATGACATGACGATAGTCCGAACGGACTACCACTGCAGCCTGTAGTAGCCCTTGTCGGATTCGGGCAGCGCCAGCCGCAGTCGGTTGGCGCCGCGCCGGATCGGCTGCGCCTGCGGCAGCGGCCGGTACGGCCCCAGCGGCGAATCGGCCCGCGACATGCGCAGCGCGCCTTCGCGCGGCGAATGCAGGCGCAGCTCGATCAGCCCCG
>JADLGU010000228.1 GCA_020849155.1 Rhodocyclaceae bacterium
GTCGGCCACCTGCGCCTGGCCGAGGAGGCGCGCGAAGCCCTCGGCCTGGCCGAGGTGCGCTGGGTGCCGGCCGGCGTGCCGCCGCACCGCCAGGCGCCGCGCGCCGACGCTGCCCACCGCCTGGAAATGGTGCGTCTGGCCATCGCCGGCAATCCGCATTTCGTCCTCGACGCTGCCGAAGCCAGGGCCGGCGGCCCCGCCTACACCGTGACGACCCTGGCGCGCCTGCGCGCCGACGCGGGCGGGCGCCCGCTGGTGCTGCTGCTGGGCGCCGACGCCTTCCTCGGCCTGGAGAGCTGGCACCGCTGGCGCGAACTGTTCGATCTGGCCCACCTCGGCGTGGCGACGCGGCCGGGCTACGACCTCTCGCCGGACGACCTGCCGGCCGGGCTGGCGCAAGCTTGCGCCAGCCGCTTGGGCGGCGATCCGGCCGTCCTGCGCGCGGCGCCGGCCGGCCGGGTCGTGTCGTTCTCCATGACGCCGTTGGGAGTTTCCGCCTCGCTGCTGCGGGCGCGGCTGGCGGCGGGGCTGTCGGCGCGCTATTTGCTCACCGATCCGGTGGCGGAGTATATTGAACGCCATCGGCTCTACCGGAACCAGAATGAACGTTAGCAAACTGCAGAAAATCGCCGTGGCCGCGCTGGAAAACATCAAGGCGCGCGACATCGAAGTCATCAACACCACCAAGCTCTCCGCCCTCTTCGACCGCATCATCGTCGCCAGCGCCGATTCGGCGCGGCAGACCAAGTCGCTCGCCCGCAGCGTGCAGGACAAGGTGCTGGAAGCCGGCGGCCGGGTGATCGGCATGGAGGGCGAGGAGTCCGGCGAGTGGATCGTCGTCGACCTCGGCGACATCGTGGTGCACATCATGCAGCCGGCGGTGCGCAGCTACTACAACCTCGAGGAGCTCTGGACCGCCCGGCCCGCCCCGCGCAAGCGACCCGCCGCGGCCGGCGGATGAAGCTGCTGGTCGTCGCCGTCGGCACCCGCCTGCCCGGCTGGGCCGACGCCGCCTTCGCCGATTTCGCCCGGCGCATGCCGCGCGAGCTGCCGCTGGAACTCAAGGAGATCAAGGCCGAGCCGCGCGCCGAGGGCAAGCCCGCCGAGGCGCTGATAGCCGCTGAGGCCGGCCGCATCCGCATCGCGCTGCCGCCGCGCGGCCGGCTGGTGGCCCTCGACGAGCGCGGCGCCGACCTCACCACGCGCCAGCTTGCCGAGCGCCTGCGCCGCTGGATGGACGCCGGCGACGACGTCGCCCTGGTCATCGGCGGGCCGGACGGCCTGGCGCCCGAGCTCAAGGCCGGCGCGGCGGAGACCCTGCGCCTGTCCAGCCTGACCCTGCCGCATGCCCTGGCGCGGGTGTTGCTGGCCGAGGCGCTCTACCGCGCCGCCAGCCTGCTGAAGAACCACCCCTACCATCGGGAATAGGCAACCCATGATCAGCCTCGAGCCCCGGATTTATCTCGCCTCCCGCAGCCCGCGCCGCCGCGAACTGCTGGCGCAGATCGGCGTGCGCTTCGAGCTGCTGATGTTCCGCGGCGTGCCGCGCGAGGACCCGGAGGTCGACGAGGCCGTGCTGGCGGACGAGCGCCCGGAGGATTACGTGGTGCGCGTCACCCTGGCCAAGGCCCGGGCCGGGGTGCGGCGCATCCGCGAGCGCCACCTGATCTCCTACCCGGTGCTGGCCGCCGACACCACCGTGGAGATCGACGGCCAGGTGATCGGCAAGCCCGAGCACGAGGCCGACGCCATGGCGATCCTGCAGCGCCTGTCCGGCCGCAGCCACCGCGTGCTGACGGCGGTGGCGCTGTCCGGCAACGACCGCACCGAGCACCAGCTCAACATCAGCGAGGTCCGCTTCCGCGCCCTCGATCCCGCCGAGATCCGCCGCTACGTCGCCAGCGGTGAGCCGCTCGACAAGGCCGGCGCCTACGGCATCCAGGGTCGCGCCGCGATTTTCGTCGAGGAGATAAAGGGCTCCTATACGGGCATCATGGGATTGCCCCTTTACGAGACGGCACTTCTTCTGCGACGCTATGGCTACCCTATATAAAAAAGGAGACAGCCATGAGCGCACTCGACTGGTTCAAGCGCATCCTGGGACAAAAGGCGGACGAGGCGGCTCCCCCTGCGCCGGCTGAGGCCTCGATGGAGGTGGCCGGCCTCAACTTCATGACCGCCATCGAGGCCCACATCAAGTGGAAGACGCGCCTGGAGACCTACATCCAGGGCACCAGCCAGGAGGACCTCAAGGTCGAGACGGTGTGCCGCGACGACCAGTGCCCGCTCGGCAAGTGGATCTACAGCACCGGCGGCGAGCGCTTCGGCACCATCGACACCTTCGGCGAGATGAAGGGCCAGCACGCCCTCTTCCACCAGTGCGCCGGCCGCGTCCTCGAGACCGCCCAGCAGGGCAAGAAGGAGGAGGCGATGCGCCTGCTGCAGTACGGCGACTACGTGCGCGCCTCCGAGCAGGTCAAGCGCCTGCTCGCCAAGCTCTCCGTGAGGCTGAACGCCGGCACCTGATACACTTCGCCCATAGCCACGCGGAGCCGCGCAGCGGCGAACTCCCGTCACTCCCTTCCGCGGGAAGGGGGCCGGGGGGAAGGCACAAAAAATGAGCGAAGAGTTTCTGGTCAACTTCACGCCGCAGGAAACGCGCGTCGCCCTCATGCAGGGCGGCATCGTGCAGGAGCTGCACATCGAGCGCACCGCCTCGCGCGGCCTGGTCGGCAACGTCTATCTCGGCCGCGTCGTGCGCGTGCTGCCCGGCATGCAGTCGGCCTTCATCGACATCGGCCTCGAGCGCACCGCCTTCCTCCACGTCGCCGACATCTGGGGCGAGCGCCAGAACGGCCATGGCGGCAACGGCGACGGTCCGCGGCCGATCGAGAAGATCCTTTCCGAAGGCCAGAACCTCATCGTCCAGGTGCTGAAGGACCCGATCGGCAGCAAGGGCGCGCGCCTGTCCACCCAGATCAGCATCGCCGGCCGGCTGCTGGTCTATCTGCCCCAGGACAAGCACATTGGCATCTCCCAGCGCATCGAGGGCGAGGCCGAACGCGAGCAGCTGCGCGGGAAGCTGCAGCAGCTGGTGCCGGCCGAGGAGGCCGGCGGCTTCATCGTCCGCACCATGGCCGAGAAGGCCAGCGACGAGGAGCTCGCCAACGACATCGCCTACCTGCGCAAGATGTGGGCCGAGGCGAAGAACGCGGCCGGAGCCGCCCGCCCGCCGGCGCTGCTCTACCAGGACCTGACCCTGGGCCAGCGCCTGCTGCGCGATCTGGTCACGCCTGAGACAACGCGCATCATCATCGATTCGCGCGAGAACTTCCAGAAGCTGGCGGCCTTCGCCGAGGAATACATGCCTCAGCTCAGGCACCTGATCGAGCACTACACCGGCGAACGGCCGCTGTTCGACCTGCACGGCGTCGAGGACGAGATCCAGAAAGCCCTGGCGCGCCGCGTCGACCTCAAGTCCGGCGGCTATCTGATCATCGACCAGACCGAGGCGATGACCACCATCGACGTCAATACCGGCGGCTTCGTCGGCTCGCGCAACTTCGACGACACCATCTTCAAGACCAACCTCGAGGCCGCCCAGACCATCGCCCGCCAGCTGCGGCTGAGGAACCTGGGCGGCATCATCATCCTCGACTTCATCGACATGGAGAGCGAGGAGCACAAGGCCGCCGTGCTGGCCGAGCTCAACAA
>JADLGU010000229.1 GCA_020849155.1 Rhodocyclaceae bacterium
TGGCGCATCCCCTGGTGGCGGAAGCCGCGGTGGTCGGCCGCCCCGACGATCTGACCGGCGAGGCGGTCTCCGCCTTCGTGGTGCTCAAGCAGGCCCGTCCTTCCGGGGCGGATGCCAAGAAGATCGCTGACACCTTGCGCGCCCATGTGGCCAAGGAAATCGGCGCGCTGGCCAAGCCTAAGGACATCCGCTTCGGCGACAACCTGCCGAAGACCCGCTCCGGCAAGATCATGCGCCGCCTGTTGCGGGCCATCGCCAAGGGCGAGGAGATCACCCAGGACGTCACCACCCTGGAAAACCCGGCCATCCTGCAGCAACTGAAGGAGCCGGCGGCCTGAACGCCGGCCGCTGGGAGTCGAAGGGCGTCCCCGGACGCCCTTTTTTTCGCCCCGCGATTGTGGCCGGAGCGGCCGGGCTATAATCGAACCGGCATCATTGCCCGGCAAGCGCGAGGGGGAGGGCCATGAAACGCTCCATCATCACGGGACAGCGCCTGGCGGCGGTCTTCCTGCTCGGTTTCGTGCTGTTCAACTACCCGCTCATCGCGCTGTTCAACAAGCCCGGCGAGATCTTCGACATCCCCCTGCTGTATTTCTATCTGTTCGGCGTCTGGGCCCTGCTGATCGCGCTGATGGCCTGGGCCATCGAGCGCAGGAAGGAATAGGGAACGGCGGAATGCTCCAGGGCTGGGTGATCGCGAGCGCCTCATTCGCCTACCTGGGCGTGCTGTTCGCCATCGCCTATTTCGGCGACAAGCGGGCCGACACCGGCCGCTCGGTGATCGCCAACCCGACCATCTACGCCCTGTCGCTGGCGGTGTATTGCACCACCTGGACCTTCTACGGCAGCGTCGGGCGGGCCGCCTCGACCGGCATCGGCTTCCTGCCGATCTACCTCGGGCCGACGCTGATGGCCGGCCTGTGGTGGTTCGTCATGCTGAAGATCATCCGCATCAGCAAGGCCAACCGCATCACCTCCATCGCCGACTTCATCGCTTCGCGCTACGGCAAGAGCCAGCTGCTCGGCGGGCTGGTGACCGTCATCGCGGTGGTCGGCATCGTGCCCTACATCTCGCTGCAGCTGAAGGCGGTCTCCAACAGCTTCATCATCCTGCTCAATTATCCGGAGATCGTGATGCCGGCCAAGGCCGGCGCCCAGCCGCTGCTGCAGGACAGCGCCCTTTACATCGCCATGATCCTGGCGGCCTTCACCATCCTCTTCGGCACCCGCCACCTCGACGCCACCGAGCGCCACGAGGGCATGGTGGCGGCCATCGCCTTCGAGTCGCTGGTCAAGCTGGTGGCCTTCCTCGCCGTCGGCCTGTTCGTCACCTTCGGCATCTACAACGGCTTCGGCGACATCTTCGACCGCGCCGAGGCGCTGCCCAAGCTGAAGGCGCTGATGACCGTCGCCGACACCGGCGCCAGCTACGGCAGCTGGTGGTCGCTGACCTTCCTCTCCATGTTGTCGATCATGTTCCTGCCGCGCCAGTTCCAGATCTCGGTGGTCGAGAACGTGAACGAGCGGCACCTGGCGCGGGCGATCTGGCTGTTTCCGCTCTACCTGATCCTGATCAACCTGTTCGTGCTGCCGATCGCCCTCGGCGGCATGCTGCACTTTCCCGGCGGCAACGTCGATGCCGACACCTTCGTGCTGACCCTGCCGATGGCCGAGCGGCAGGAGGCCCTGGCCCTGCTGGTGTATATCGGCGGGCTGTCGGCCGGCACCGGCATGGTGATCGTCGAGACCATCGCCCTGTCGACCATGGTCTGCAACGACCTGGTGATGCCGGTGCTGCTGCGCTGGAAGGCGCTGCGCCTGCACCAGGAACACGATCTCTCCGGCCTGCTGCTGGCGATCCGCCGCTGGGCCATCGCCGCCATCCTGCTGCTCGGCTACATCTACTTCCGCGCCGCCGGCGAGGCCTACGCCCTGGTCGGCATCGGCCTGATCTCCTTCGCCGCGGTGGCACAGTTCGCCCCGGCCATCGTCGGCGGGATCTACTGGAAGGGCGGCACCCGCCGCGGCGCCATCGCCGGGCTGCTGGCCGGCTTCGCGGTCTGGGCCTACACCCTGCTGCTGCCGTCGTTCGCCAAGTCCGGCTGGCTGTCGCTGGACTTCATCCGCGAGGGGCTGTTCGGGGTGGCGCTGCTCAAGCCGCAGCAGCTGTTCGGGTTGGCCGGGCTCGACGACATTTCCCACAGCCTGTTCTGGAGCATGCTGGCCAACATCGGCTGCTATGTCGCCGTCTCGCTGCGCCGACCGCCCGACGTGGTGGAGACCAGCCAGGGCACCCTTTTCGTCGACGTCTTCCGCCATACCGAAGGCGGCGCCGGCTCGCGCTTCTGGCGCGGCAGCGCCCAGGTGCAGGACCTGCTGCCGCTGATCGGCCGCTTCCTCGGCCCGGAGCGGGCCCGCGAGGCCTTCCTTGCCTACGCGCGGCGGCGCGGCGTGGCCTCGGTCGAGGCGCTGGAGGCCAACGCCGACCTGGTGCATTACGCCGAAACGCTGCTGGCGGGCGCCATCGGCGGCGCCTCCGCCCGGGTGATGGTGGCCTCGGTGGTGAAGGAGGAGCCGCTCGGCATCGACGAGGTGATGAACATCCTCGACGAGGCCTCCCAGGTGCGCGCCTACTCGAAGCAGCTCGAGCAGAAGTCGCGCGAGCTGGAGGCCGCCACCGCCGAGCTGCGCGCCGCCAACGAGCGGCTGAAGGAGCTCGACCGCATGAAGGACGACTTCATGTCCACGGTGACCCACGAGCTGCGCACGCCGCTGACCTCGATCCGCGCCTTCTCCGAGATCCTGCTGGAGGACCCCAAGACCGACCTCATCGACCGCAGGAAATTCCTGGCCATCATCGTCAAGGAGACCGAGCGCCTGACCCGGCTGATCAACCAGGTGCTGGACATGGCCAAGATCGAGTCCGGCAACGCCGAATGGCACACCGCCGAAGTGGACCTGCACGAGATCATCGAGGAATCCATCGCCGCCACCTCCTCGCTGTTCTCCGACAAGCGGATCGGCCTGGAAATGGCCCTGGAGGGCGGCGTGCCGAAAGTCATGGCCGATCGCGATCGCTTGATCCAGGTCATGCTGAACCTGCTCTCGAATGCGGTCAAATTCTGTGAGGCGGGGCACGGCCGCGTCAAGGTCGGGCTGCACCTGGCCGCCGGCGCGGTGCGGGTCGATGTCGCCGACAACGGCCCGGGCATCAGCCTGGCGGAGCAGGGCACCATTTTCGAGAAATTCCGCCAGGGCGGCGACACCATGACCGCCAAGCCGCAGGGCACCGGACTGGGGCTGCCGATCAGCCGGCAGATCATCGAACATTTCGGCGGCCGGCTGTGGGTGGAGAGCAGTTTGGGCAAGGGAGCGACCTTTTCGTTCAGCCTGCCCTTGGAGGAGAGAAAGACAAAATGAGCAAACGCATTCTGATTGTCGATGACGAGCCGAACATCGTGGTCTCGCTCGAGTTCCTCATGAAGCGCGAGGGCTTCGAGGTGGCGGTGGCCGGCGACGGCGAGACCGCGCTGCGGCTGATCGAGGAGAAGCGGCCCGACCTGGTGCTGCTGGACATCATGCTGCCGAAGAAGAACGGCTTCGAGGTGTGCCAGGCGATCCGCGCCAATCCCGACTGGCAGGCCGTCAAGGTGGTGATGCTCACCGCCAAGGGGCGCGATACCGAGGTGGCCAAGGGCACGGCCCTGGGGGCGGATGCCTACATGACCAAGCCGTTCTCGACCAAGGACCTGATCGCCCAGGTGCGGCAGATCCTGGACGTGGCCTGAGACGCGGCGCGTTGACACACTGAGCGCTTCCCGATGGCGGGCAACTCCGGCCGGCTCAAGCTGGCTCTCACCCTGGGCGGTCTTTATCTGCTGCTGGCGGCGCTGTTCGGCGCGCTGGCGGCGGTGCTGTGGGCCGACATGCAGGAGCACGAGCGGCTGGCCCTTCTCGCCATCGTCATGCCGCGCCTCGAGTTGTCGATCCTGATCATCCTCTTGGCCTGGTTCTTTCTCGGCCTCATCGTCAGCGCCGTCTATCGCGCCTACGTCATGGCGCCGCTGACCCTGCGTGAGCAGGCGCTGGTGATGGTCAGCGCCAACCCCGGCCTGCGCCTGCAGGAGCTCGGCGCGCCGGAGATCCGCACCCTGGCCCAGGTGGTCAACAGCCTGGCCGAGCAGCGCGAGGCGCTGCAGCGCGACGTTGAGGCGCGGGTCCGCGAGGGCCGCGCCTCCATCGAAGAAGAGAAGAACCGGCTGGCGGCGCTGATGTCGGAGCTGACCCAGAGCGTGGTGGTGTGCAACCTCGACGGCCGCATCCTGCTCTACAACAACCGCGCCCGCCTGCAGTTCAAGGCCCTGGCCGGAGAAAGTCGGTCTGCCCAGGACGGCGTGCTGATCGGGCTGGGAAGATCGATCTTCGCCATCCTCGACCGCCACCTGATCACCCACGCCCTGGAGAACATCCAGCAGCGGCTGGCGCGCGGCAGCCAGCAGCCGGTGGCGAATTTCGTCACCGCCAGCCGTGCCGGCCAGCTGATCCGGGTGCAGATGGCGCCGGTGCTCGGCGGGCAGCGCGAGGCCGAGGCGGGCGAGGGCGCGCGGGCCTTCGCCGGCTACGTCCTGATGCTCGACAACATCACCCGCAATTTCGAGATGGAGAGCCAGCGCGACGCCCTGCTGCAGTCGCTCACCGAGGGCAGCCGCGCTTCCCTCGGCAACATCCGCGCCGCGGTCGACAACCTGCTCGACTATCCGGACATGGAGGCGGAACAGCGCGATCGCTTCGTCGGCATTGTCCGCGACGAGGTGGCGGCGATGGGGCAGCGGCTCGACCGGACGGTCAACGAGTTCTCCGACGCCCTCAAGGCGCGCTGGCCGCTGGAGGACATGCTGGGCGAGGATCTGGTCGCGGCGGCGCAGCGCCGCATCGAGGGCCGGCTGGAATTGCCGACCAAGGTCGAGGAGGTTCCCGAGGGCCTGTGGGTGCGGGTGGACAGCTTCTCGCTGCTGCAGGGCCTGAGCTACCTGGCCAAGCGCCTGCGCGACGAATACGACATCCGCGAGCTGCGTTTCCGCATGGCGCAGGCCGGCCGGCTCGCCCAGCTCGACCTGATCTGGAGCGGAGCGGTGGTCGGCAGCCAGACCCTGCTGGCCTGGGAGATCGATCCCATGAACGTGGCCGGCGAGAACAGCCCGCTGACCCTGCGCGAGGTGATCGAGCGCCACGGCGGCGAGATCTGGTTCGAGCGCGAGAAAGCCTCGCACCGGGCCTTCATCCGCATCCTGATTCCCTCCGCCCTGCCGCAGGAGGCGCTCGACGCCGCGCCGTTGATGCAGGTCGACAGCCGGCCCGAGTACTACGACTTCAACCTGTTCCGCCAGACCGAGGAGAGCCGGGCCCTCGACGAGCGCCTGCTCTCCGAGCTGACCTACACCGTCTTCGACACCGAGACCACCGGGCTGGAGCCCTCTGCCGGCGACGAGATCATCCAGATCGGCGCCACCCGGATCGTGAACGGCCGCCTGCTCAGGAGCGAGAGCATCGACCAGCTCGTCGACCCGCGCCGGCCGCTGCGGCCCGAGGGCATCCCCATCCACGGCATCACCGAGGAGATGGTGGCCGGCCAGCCGGCCATCGACAAGGTGCTGCCGCTGTTCCGCGCCTTCTGCGAGGATACCGTGCTGGTGGCCCACAACGCCGCCTTCGACATGCGCTTCCTGCAGCTGAAGGAGGAGGCGACCGGCATCCGTTTCCAGCAGCCGGTGCTCGACACGCTGCTGCTCTCGGCGGTGATCCATCCCAACCAGGAGTCGCACAAGCTGGAGGCGATCTGCGAACGCCTGGGCATCAACGTCATCGGCCGCCACACCGCCCTCGGCGACGCCATCGTCACCGGCGAAGTGTTCCTCAGGATGATCCCGCTGCTCGAGGAGATGGGCATCCGCACCCTGCGCCAGGCGCGTGAGGCGGCCGAGCGCACCTACTACGCCAGAATCAAGTACTGAACCGGAACCCGACATGGAAGAATCGCCCAGACCTGCCGCGAAAACCGATATCCAGGCGATGTACAGCCCGCTCGGCAGCCTGATCCGGCGCCAGCCGGTGACCGTGCCGCTGGACGCCACGGTGCGCCAGGCCATCGCCATCATGGACGAGAAGCGCATCGGCTCGATCATCGTCGCCGACGAGAGCGGGCGGCTGCCGCTGGGCATCTTTACCCTGCGCGACCTGCTGCACCGGGTGGCGCTGCCCGGCTGCACCCTCGACCTGCCGATCGCCTCGGTGATGACCGCCGGGGTGATCACCGTCAAGCCGCAGACCACCGCTTACCAGGCGGCGCTGATCATGGGCCGCCGCGGCCTGCGCCACCTGCTGGTGGTCGACGAGGCCGGCGGCCTGCTTGGCATCGTCTCGCAGAACGACCTCTTCGCCCTGCAGCGCACCGGGCTCAACGACGTCACCGGCAATATCCGCGAGGCGCGCGACCTGGCCGCCCTGCAGGCCTGCTCGCGCGACATCCGCAGCATGGCCGCCACCCTGCTGGGGCAGGGTGTGGCGGCCGACCAGCTGACGCACCTGATCTCGACACTCAACGACCTGCTCACCCTGCGCATCATCGAGCTGACCCACGACGAGTTCGAACTGCCGCAGGTGAAGTGGTGCTGGGTGGCGCTCGGCTCGGAGGGGCGCTACGAGCAGACGCTGTCCACCGACCAGGACAACGGCATCATCTTCGATCCTGACGGCGCCGACGCCGAGGCGTTGCGCCGGCTGCTGCTGCCCTTCGCCGATTCGGTGAACCGCAAGCTCGACGCCTGCGGCTTTCCGCTTTGCAAGGGCGGCATCATGGCCGGCAATCCGGAGTGGTGCCTGTCGCTGGAGGAATGGCGCGGCAAGTTCGCCCGCTGGATCCAGACGCCGGAGCCCAAGGCGCTGCTCAACGCCTCGATCTTCTTCGACTTCCGCCCGCTCTATGGCGACGAGGAGCTGTCGCACAGCCTGCGCGAATGGCTTCTGGAGGCCTCGGGCAAGGCCACCCTGTTCCTGCGCCTGATGACCGAGAACGCCCTGCAATGCCAGCCGCCGTTGGGCCTGATCCGCGATTTCACCTTCGACAACAACAAGGAGTTTCCGCACACCATCGACCTGAAGATGCACGGCTCGCGGCCCTTCGTCGACGCCGCGCGCATCTTCGCCCTGGCCAACGGCGTGGCGGTGACCAGCACCGCCCAGCGCCTGCGCGGCGCGGCCGAGGCGACCAGCCTGGGCGCCGACATCGAGGCGATGATCGACGGCTTCTACTTCATCCAGCAGCTGCGCCTGCGCCACCAGCAGGGCCTGAAAGGCGAGGAAGCCGGCGCCAACCGCATCGATCCCGATGCGCTCAACGAGCTCGACCGCTTCATCCTCAAGGAAGCCTTCAGGCAGGCGCGCAAGCTGCAGGACAAGCTGAAGCTGGATTACCGGCTATAGGGCCGGCTGAAAAGTCGGTCCGCGCAGCACGGCGCGACAGCGATTCAGAAACTGCCTCCGGTGGCCGCGAAGAGCCGGTCGCGCAGCTGGATCAGGCGCGGGCCGATCTCCTCGAAGATCCGCTGCCGCGGCATCTCGAAGGGCGGGCCGGCGCAGGTGAGGGCGAGGACCTTCGAGTGGTCGCGCGAAACCAGCGGCACGGCCACCGAGTAGACGTCCTTGTTCCACTCGCCGAGCGAGACGCAGAATCCGTTCTTCTGATAGTCGCGCACCGCCTTTTCGAAGCTGGCGCGGAAGCCCTCCCAGTCCTCCTTGCGCGCGGTCTTGCGGTGCTCCTCGAGCATCGCCGCGCGCGCCGCCTCGGGCAGTCCGCAGTGGTAGGCGCGTCCCAGCGCCGTCATGCCGTAGGGTACGCGGGCGCCGACCTCCAGGCGCATCTGGAAGGTCGGGTTGCCCTGGCAGACCTCGAGGAAGACCATGTAGGGGTTGTCGCGCGCCGCCAGGCAGACCGTGGCGCGGGCGTACTCGGCAAATTCCTGCATCAGCGGCCGGGCGATGGCGCGGATGTCCTGGCTGGCGAGGAAGGAATAACCCAGCGCCAGGACGCCCGCCGAGAGCGAATACTTGCCCGACTCCGGCGAGTAGTTGAGATAGCCGAGCTGGGTCAGGGTGTAGGTCAGGCGCGTCACCGTCGGCTTGGGCAGGCGGGCGCGCTGGGCGATCTCGCTGTTGCCCAGCACCGGGTGGCGCGGCGTGAAGGCGCGCAGGATGTCGAGGCCGCGCGCCAGTGCGGTGACGAACTGGCGGTCCTTGGCCGCCTTGCCGTCGCGCGGCTTTTCGCCTGTCGTCTTGAGCGGCGCCCTGGCCATGTTCATTCCTCCGGCAGTATGACGACCTTGCCTTTTACCTGGCGGTCGAGCAGGCGCTGGAAGGCCTCCGGCGCCCGCGCCAGTGGGAAGCGCTCGCTGACGACGGGGTTGATTTTCCTTGCGGCGAACCAGGCCATCAGCTGCTTCATGTTGCGGACGTGGCCGCGCGGGTCCTGGCGCACCGAATCGCCCCAGTACACGCCGAGCAGCTGGCGTTCCTTCAGCAGCGCCAGGTTGAGCGGGATCTTCGGGATCTCGCCGGCGGCGAAACCGACGATGAGCAGCCGGCCGCGCCAGGCCATGGCGCGCAGCGCCGACTCGGTGTAGCCGCCGCCGACCGGATCGTAGACGACGTCGACGCCCTTCTCGCCGGTCAGCGCCAGGGTGCGCTGGCGCAGGTCGTCCGTCGTGTAGTTGATCGTTTCGTCGGCGCCGAGCTGCCGGCACAGCGCCAGCTTGTCCTCGCTCGAAGCGGCGGCGATGACGCGCGCGCCCATCGCCTTGCCGATCTCGACGGCGGCCGCACCGACGCCGCCGGCCGCGCCCAGCACCAGCAGCGTCTCGCCCGCCTGCAGCCGCCCGCAGTCCTGCAACGCATGCAGCGACGTGCCGTAGGTCAGCACCAGCGCCGCGCCGCTGGCGAAATCCATGTTCTCCGGCAGCGGCATGATCTTCTCTGCCGCCACGGTGCATTCCTCGGCGAAGCCGCCGGTGCCGGGAAAGCCGATGACGCGGTCGCCGGCCTTGAGGCCCTGCACGCCTTCGCCGACTTCCTTGATCAGGCCCGCCA
>JADLGU010000230.1 GCA_020849155.1 Rhodocyclaceae bacterium
CGTCTCGCGGACATAGAGCTTCACCAGCGCCGAGCTATCGAGATACAGCACGCTCGCGCTCCGCCACGATCAACTCCGCGACCGAACCCTTCGCCGCCGGCAGGTCGGAGACGCGCGCCGGCAGGCTTGGCCGCCCCCTGGCCCAGGCCACGCCGGGGATGGCGGGGAAGCCCTCCGGCGCCGCTTGGGCGGGCTGCACCGTCGCCACGGCGTTGCCGTGCGAGGTCACCACCAGCTTCTCGCCCCGGCCGACGAGGCGCAGGTACTCGGACAGGCGGTTCTTGAAATCGCGGATCGAGACGTCCATGGCCACTTCCTCAAAGAATTGTGGCTACACTATAGACCGATTGAGGCTACACGGCAATCGCCGCGCCATTTCCGGCCGCGCCGCTTTCCCACGGGCTGGGCGGGCGGCAGCCTGGGTACTGGCGGTAGAGGTCGAAGAGGAAGGAGTTGGCCATTCAGGGCCAATGCCGAATCGCCCGCTCCACCCTTTCCGCGAACGCCCGCACCGCCTCTGGCACCAGCTTCTCGCTCTTGTAAAGCGACAGCATCTCGAAGCGGCAGGCCGGCGCGCAGGTGCCGAGCAGCGCCGTCTTCAGCACCCGCCGCAGCGGCCGGCGCAGGATGAACCAGTCAACCCACCAGGGCGAGCCGAGCGTGGTCACGGCCAGAACGTGGCGCAAGCGATGCAGGCGCGGCCGGATGCGACCGAGGTCGTCGGCATGGTCGTAGGCGATGCCCGGCCCCCAGACGCGGTCGAACCAGCCCTTGAGGATGGCCGGAAAGCCGAACCACCAGGTGGGGAACACCAGCACCAGCGCCTCGGCCTCCAGCAGCCGCGCTGCCTGCTGCGCGACAGCCGTGCCGTCGTACTGCGGGGCATAGTAACTGCGGCGCTCGGCGGCGGTCAGCGTCGGGGCGAAGTCCTGCGCGTAGAGATCCTCGCGGATCACTTCATGGCCGGCGGCGAGGAGCGCCTGCGCCGCGCGTTCGGCGAGGTGGGCGCACAGGCTGTCCCGGAGCGGGTGGGCGGTGACGAGCAGGCATTCCATGGTCAGGCAAGGATAGCAGCCAGGCCATGCCGCCGCCGCGCGCGGTTGCAGGCCTCCGAGCCGGCCTCCAGCTCCCGGCAGGGGCCGGGCCTTTGCGCGTAGATGGCGCAGCGCACGGCGCGGCCGACCTCGCCTTCCAGCGCGACGCAGCGCGGCGGGAAGTCGTCAGTGCCGCGCAGGCGCACCAGGTTCGCCGTCAGCGGAAAAGTCAGTCCCGCCGGCACGGCGCCGCCGGGCGCGCTGTCGAGGTCGAGGCGGTGGAAGTCGACGCGGTAGGCGGCGCAGCAGGCGCCGCAGGCGGTGCAGGGGTTCATGATGGCCGGGACTATAATGAAAAAGGAAATTGCCCGCCATGACGACCCGCCGCTTGCGCTTCGCCTGCTTCGCCACGCTGCTTGCCCTGGCGGGCTCCGCTTGCGCGCAGGAGACGGATATCTACGGCTTGCCGAAGAAACCGGAGATCCCGGACCATGTCGAGTCGGCAGAACCGCCCAAGGATCTTGCCGAGGCCGGCGGCGAGGCGGTCGTTTCGACCGTCCAGGCCAAGAGCGAATGGACCAGTTCCGGCGTGCGGCTGCGCAAGGGCGTCAAGTACCGCGTCAGCGCCAGCGGCGAATGGCACATGGGCGGCTTCTGCGGCCGCTCCGGCCCAAGCGGCGTCGGCTCCAATTCGCCGCTGTGCTTCTCCTTCATCCCGCCTTTCATTCTGCCCCAGCACCAGGTCGGCACGCTGATCGGCAAGATCGGCCATGACGGCAGGCCCTTCGCCGTCGGCGAGCAGATCGAGTTCGAAGCCGACCGCGACGGCACGTTCTATCTGCGCCACAACGATCCGAAGGGGCTCATCTCGGATAACACCGGGCAGGTGACGGCCAAGGTCGCCCTCGCTGCGCCGCCACCCCTCGTTGCGCCGTCCGTCGTCGCGGCTCCTGCGACCGGCGCGCGCCAGAACGGCGCCGCGATGCCGCCTGCCACTCCGCCGCCGCCCGCCTCCGCCAGCACCCAGCACTGGGCGGTGGTGATCGGCGTCTCGAGCTATGCCGACAGCCGCATCCCCGCCCTGCGTTACGCCGCCAAGGACGCGCAGGCCCTGCACGACTGGCTGGTCTCGCCCTCGGGCGGCCGCTATGCGCCCTCGCGCGTGAAGCTGCTCACCGACCGCAACGCCACGGCGGCGGCCATCAAGGAGGCGCTGTACACCTGGCTGCGCCAGACCATCGAGGAGGACGTGGTGGTGATCTACTTCGCCGGCCACGGCTCGCCCGATTCGCCCGACACGCCGCAGAACCTCTACCTGCTGCCGCACGACACGCGCTACGACGCCATCGCCTCGACCGGCTTCCCGATGTGGGACGTGGAGACCGCATTGAAGCGCTTCATCAAGGCGCGGCGGGTGGTGGTGCTGGCGGACGCCTGCCACTCCGGCGGCGTCGGCGCCACCTTCGACGTGGCGCGCCGCGCCCTGGGCGACACCCAGCCCAACCGCATCTCCTCGGGATTGCAGAACCTCGCCAGCGTCGGCGCCGGCATCGCCGTGATCTCCGCCTCCGACGACCGCCAGCTCTCGGCCGAGAGCGCCAAGTTCGGCGGCGGCCACGGCGTGTTCACCCACTACCTGCTGGAAGGCCTCAAGGGCAAGGCCGACTATAACGGCGACAGCCGCGTCACGCTCGGCGAGCTGATTCCCTACCTGTCAGAGCACGTGCGCCGCGAGACCCTCAACGCGCAAAGCCCGACGGTGGCCGGGCGCTTCGACCCGGCCCTCTCGCTCGGCCGCTAGGACGCGGCCGATCTCCATCACGTCGTTCGTCTCGCGCACGCGGCGCCACAGCGCCTCCGCGCCGGCGTAGTTCCGCCGCAGCAGTCCGAGCCACTGCTTGAGCCGCCCCGGCGCATGGCGCGGCGCAACCTTCTCCTGCACCTGTGCCCAGAAGTCCGCCAGCAGCGGCTGCAGTTCGCGCCAGTCGTCGTCGGAAGCCTGCTCGGCGCGCGCGCCGCGAATGCGCTCGACCAGAAAGGGATCGGCCACCGCGCCGCGGCCGAGCATGACATCGGCGCAGCCGGTCGCCGCGCTGATGGCGCGCCAGCCGGCGACGTTCCACACCTCGCCGTTGGCGATCACCGGCACGGCCACCGCCTCGCGGATGCGCGCCACCCATTCCCAGCGCACCTGCGGCCGGTAGCCGTCGGATTTGGTGCGGGCATGCACCGTCAGCTCCTGCGCGCCGCCGTCCGCCAGCGCCCGCGCGCAGTCGAGGGCGCGCGACGTGTCGTCGATGCCGAGGCGCATCTTGGCGCTGAAAGTCAGGCCCGGCGGCACGGCGCCGCGCACCGCTGCGGCGATGTCGTGCAGCAGTTCCGGCTCGTCGAGCAG
>JADLGU010000231.1 GCA_020849155.1 Rhodocyclaceae bacterium
ATGGCGACCATCATCCGCCGCGGCCTCAACTGGGCGGCCCGCGGCTAGCGTCCTTTCACGTTTCGACTGAATCGCCCCTACTCACCGAGTATGCCTCCCACCCACGGAGTCATTCCCGCGAAAGCGGGAATCTCTGTTGGCCAGAAAAACGGAGATCCCCGCTTGCGCGGGGATGACCCGGTGGTTGGGAGGGCTCGGTGCGGCAGCCCAACGATTCAAACACACGGGGAAATGATCTAGGCCGGTCGACCGATTGTGACTTGAAACCCGGCCCGAAAGGGTGCCGTTTCTGGCCCGGACGGGAGAAATGGCGATGAACGACGAGGACGCGCCGAAATCGCGGCTGGTGCGCCGGCATAGCCTCGTCACGCGCCTCACCCATTGGGTGTGGGCCATAACCCTGTTCTTCCTGCTGCAATCGGGCCTGCAGATCTTCAACGCGCGCCCGAACCTCTATATCGGGCACGAATCCGGCTTCGAGTACCAGAACTCCATTCTGGACATCTACGCCGTCAACCGCGACGGCGTGCTGCGTGGCGAGACGCGCCTCTTCGGGAGGGTGTTCGACACCACCGGCGTGCTCGGCGTCAGCGGCAGCGCCGAGCGGCCGCAGACCACGGCCTTTCCGGCCTGGGCGACCATCCCCTCCTACCGCGACCTCGCGACCGGGCGCGTGGTGCATTTCTTCTTCGCCTGGGTGCTGGTCGGCACGCTCGCCGTCTGGCTGGTCAACGCGCTCCTCACCGGCCATCTGTGGCGCGACATCATCCTCAAGCCGCGCGATCTGCGCGAGCTGCCGCGCGACATCCTCGCCCATCTGCGCTTCCGCTTCGCGCATGGCCGCTCCTATTCGCCATTGCAGAAGCTCGCTTATTTCCTGGTCTTCGCGGTGGCGTTCCCGCTCATCATCCTCACCGGCCTGACCATGTCGCCGGGCATGAACGCCGCCTGGCCGTGGCTGGTCGATCTCTTCGGCGGTCGGCAGACGGCGCGCACCCTGCATTTTGTCGCCATGCTGATCTTCGTGCTGTTCTTCTTCGTGCATGTGCTGATGACGGTGCTGGCGGGGCCGGTGAACGGGCTGCGCTCGATGCTCACCGGCTATTACCGCACGCGCCCGGAAGAATTCCGTTCCACCGAGGAGGAGCGCTGAGATGGCCAAGCTGATCCTGAGCCGGCGCAATTTCCTCCGCGCCTCGGCGGTCGGCGCCTCGGGGCTGGCCCTGTCGGGCTGCGAGCAGTTCGACTTTCTCGGCCAGCGCGACAATCCGGTACGCGAAATGCTCGCGCGCGCCAACACGCTGACCTATCACGCCCAGCGCCTCATCGCCGCCGATCAGGCGCTGGCCCGCACCTACGCCGAGACCGAAATCCGCCAGGGCCAGCGGCCGAACGGCTCGACCGATCCCGACAGCGCCGACTACATCGCGCTGCGCGACAGCGGCTTCGCCGGCTATCGGCTGAAGGTCACCGGGCTGGTCGAACGCGAGCTGAGTTTTTCGCTCGACGAATTGCGCAACATGCCGGCGCAGAGCCAGGTGACGCGCCACGATTGCGTCGAGGGCTGGAGCTGCATCGCCAAATGGACCGGCACGCGGCTCGGCCCGGTGCTCGACGCCGCCGGGGTGAAGCCGGGCGCCCGCTTTCTCGTCTATCACTGCTACGACAAGATGGGCGGCGAGACCTATTACGAGAGCTCGGACCTCATCGACGCCTATCACCCGCAGACGCTCCTCGCCTACGGCCTCAACAACGCAATGCTGCCGGTGAAGAACGGCGCCCCGATCCGCGTGCGGATCGAGCGGGCGCTGGGCTACAAGCAGCCCAAATATGTGCACACGCTGGAGCTGGTCGAGAGCTTTGCCCGCTTCGGCCGCGGGCAGGGCGGCTATTGGCCCGACCACGGCTATGACTGGTATGGCGGCATCTGATCGTTAACCTTTTATTCACTTTGTAAGCAATTTCGCGCGGCCCTTTGCTACTCTTCCAGAAGGCGGAGAAGCGGGGGGCGGCATGCTTCAATCGGCGGATTTCGGCTGGCGACATGCGGCGGCATGGACCGCGCTGCTGCTGGCGCTGGTGCTGACCTTCAGTACGCTGGCCGCCGGCGGTTAACAGCGCGGATACCAAACCAAAACCCCGTTCGACTCGGCCGGCCGCGCCGCTGCTATTCTGCAGGCTGCGCAGGGAACGCGGCCATGCTCGAAACCGTACGGAAATTCCAGATTCGCCATCGCCGGCCGCTGCGCCGCGTCGCGGCGTTGCTCGGGGTCGGCCTCGTCGGCACGCTGGCCATGCTGCCGCGCGCCGACGCGCAGATGGCGCATCGCACCGTAGCGGCGACGGCCCCGGCCAGCCTCTATCTGACCCCCGTTCCGCTCTCGAGCGCCCCCTTCGGTCGCTTCTACGGCCTGCCGCATCCCTGACCTGCGCGCGAAAAACCTTGCTTTCGGCGCGGCGATCGCCCATATGCGCGACATCGACCGGCCTCGGATGCCGGCGAGAACTTCTCTTCTTATCGAGTTTTCTGCGGTGAGCGGCGAAGTGGCCCGGAGACCATCCTGGGTTTTGAACGCACCCGCGCGATAGATATTCATCGCCCGATTGCCCTGTTTTCGACCTGCCGGACGGCAGGTCTTCGCGCGCCGCATGGTCCGGCGCGCCAATGAAAGATTATGACTTGAACCACACCAGTTTCACCACCCTCGGCCTGCCGCAGCTCATTCAGAGCGCGCTCGACGCCGCCGGGTTCAAGGTGCCCACCGCCATCCAGGCGAAAGCCATCCCGCCGCAGCTGCAGCGCCGCGACATTCTCGGCATCGCGCAGACCGGCTCGGGCAAGACCGCCGCCTTCGGCCTGCCGATCCTCGCCGGCATAGCCGAGCTGAAAGGCCGCCCCAACCCGATGACGACGCGCGCGCTCATCCTCGCGCCGACGCGCGAGCTGGCGGTGCAGA
>JADLGU010000232.1 GCA_020849155.1 Rhodocyclaceae bacterium
TCGGTGAGGGAGAGCATGACGCCGATCAGGGCGATGCCGTCGGCGATGCAGTGGTGGATGCGCACCACCAGGGCCGAGCCGCCGTCGTAGTTGTCGACCAGGTGGAAGCTCCACAGCGGACGGTTGGGGTCGAGCGGCGCGGACAGCAGGTCGGCCGCCATGTTCTGCAGCTCCGTCTTGTGGTCGCCTGCCGGCAGCGCCATGTGGTGCAGGTGGCGGTCGAGGTCGAAGTCGGCGTCGTCCTCCCACCAGGCGCCGGTGGCGTCGTGCACCACCTTCTGCCTGAAGCGGCGGTAGCCGAGCAGGCGCGCCTCCAGGGTGCGCCGCAGGCGGGCATAGTCCATCGGCCCGGCGAAGATCATCACGCCGACGATCATCATCAGGTTGGTCGGCCGGTCCATCCGCAGCCAGGCGGTGTCGACCGGGGAGATGCGCTCGCGCTTGCTCATCGGGGCGGTGGCCGTAAAGGCGGTTGGAATGATTCGCTTATAATACCCAAGGACGGCGCTGCAGTGCCGTTCCCATCGGACGGAGGAGAAGAATGGCGGACCTGAAAGCAAGCTTCGAGGCGGCCGCGGCAGCCTCGAAAACCCTGAGCGAGCGGCCGGACAATCAGACCCTGCTGCAGCTCTACGCGCTCTACAAGCAGGGATCGAGCGGCGACGTCGAGGGCAAGCGCCCCGGCTTCGGCGACATGGTCGGGCGCGCCAAGTACGACGCCTGGGCGGCGCTCAAGGGCACCGGCCGGGACGACGCCATGCAGCGCTACATCGACCTGGTGAATTCGCTCAAGGGCTGAGCGGGGACGGCGCTATACCTTCGGGCCGGAATCCGGCCCGAAGTTCTCGTCGAAGTAGCGGTGGATCTCCGCCTCCACGCGCGGCCGGATGGCCAGCAGCAGGAAGCCGAGGCGGACGCGGATGTGCACTTCCTTCTTCTCCACCACCAGTTCCCCGCTGACCCCGCTGCGCTTGAAGACCAGGACGTTGTCGTCCCACTCATAGGCGAGGTCGAACTCCTCCTCGAGCTGGCTGGCGATCTTCTCGGCGGCCGTTCTGGCGGCCTTGGCGCTGAGGGTGTGCTTGCGGCGGATCTGGATGTCGCTCATCGATAAGGCCCACTGTCCGGGAACTGGGCGGGATTGTATTCGAGCTGCGTCCGGCCGTCACCGGTCGTGAGATAGTGCACATCCGGGCGCAGGGCGCGCGTTTAAGATATCCCGTCCCCCAGCCCCGTCAGGCCATGTTCAGCATCCCGATCCAGACCGCCGTCATCAACTCGATCATCGGCAATGCCGTCCTGGCAGGCATCTTCCTGTACCTGTGGCGGGTGGACCGACGCGAGATCGCCCTGGGCTACTGGGCGGCAGCCTACGCCGCCAGCGCCTGCCGGGTGATCTTCCGCCTGGCTGGAGTGGAGGGATTTCCGACGGCCATCTACGGCGAGGCCTTCTTCGGCACCCTGGTGGTGGTGCTGGTGGGCATGGGCGCGCGGGTCTTCATCGGCAAGCGCATCGAGGCCCCCTGGCGGATTGGCCTGCTGGCGGCACTGGCGATGGGCACGCTGGCCGGCTCGGCCGCCGCCGGCCTGCTGCCGATCATCGTCCCCTATCTGGCGGCTGGCGCCGTCTACTTTTTCGCCGGGCTGGCGATGCTCAAGCGGGGCCGCGAGCATCCCGGCATCGGCTACAGCATGGTCGGCTTCCTGTTCGCCCTCTACGGCGGCTATGTCCTGGTCTTCTCCAATCTGGCGGCCGCGACCCAGGATCCCCGCTCCTACATCTACGGCCCGATCATCAACCTGGCCATCGGCATGGTGCTGCTGGTGGTGACCCAGCGCAAGCAGCATGTCGAAGCCGAGCAGCTGAGCGCGGCGTTGCTGCGCGAGGCGGAAGGCCGCCGCGCCGCCGAGGACGTGGGCCTGCGCAGCGAGCAGCGCTACCGGGCCATCATCGACACCACCCGCAGCCTGATCGCGCTGCTGACCCCGGAAGGGATGCTGGTCGACGTCAACCGGGCGGCGCTGGAAAGAACCGGTCTCAGCCGCGAGCAGGTGATCGGCAAGCCGTTCTGGGAAACCCCCTGGTGGACTCATGATCCTCAGCAGCAGCAGCGGCTGCGCCAGGCGATCCGGCGGGTGGCGGCCGGCGGCTTCGACCGCTTCGAGTCCTCCCACCCTACGGCCGACGGCAGCCTCGGCCATTTCAATTTCTTCCTGACGCCGATCCGGGACGCCAGCGGACAGGTGATCTATCTGGTGCCGGAAGGACACGACATCACCGAACGCAGGCGCATCGAGCACAGCCTGTACGAGTCGGAGCAGCGCTTCCGTGCCATCAGCGAGGGTTCCATGCTGGGGGTGTTCGCCACCGATCCGGAAGGCGATGTCACCTATTTCTCGCGCCGGGCCAGCGAAATCACCGGCATCAGCGAGTCCGATGCGGTCGCCGGGCGCACCACCGCGCGCCTGCACCCCGACGACCTGGCCCAGCACCGGCTGCAATGGCGCGATGCCATCATGGAGCGCAAGCCCTTCGCCGGCGAGCGGCGCCTGATTCGCCGAGACGGCAGCATTTCATGGGGGCGGGTGCACGTGGCGCCGATCCTCGAAGGCGACCGGCTGCTGGGCTTTGTCGGCACCATCGAGGACATCAATGCCCGCAAGCTGGCCGAGCAGGCGCTGCGCGAGAGCGAGGAGCGCTTCTCCAGCTTCTTCGCCCTCTCGCCCGAGCCGGCCGCCGTGGCGCAATATCCGGATGGCGAATACCTCCAGGTCAACGAGGCATGGGAGCGGGCCTTCGGCTTCCGCCAGGACGAGGTCGTCGGCCGCACCGGCCTGGACCTGGGGCTATGGGAAAATCCGGACGACCGGCGGCGGATGTACGAGGAAATCCAGCGCCGCAACCAGGCCCGCAGCGGCGAGATCCGCCTGCGGCGCAAGGACGGCCGGTTCATCACCGTGCAGATTTCGGCGCGGGTGGTGGCCGTCGGCGCGACCCGCTACATCCTGTGGGGCACCCATGACGTCACCGAGCAGCGGCGCATCGAGCAGGCCCTGCGCGAGAGCGAGGAGCGGCTGTCGCGGGTGTTCTACCTGCTGCCCGACCTGGTGACCGTCAGCAGCATCGACGAGGGCCGCTTCGTCGACATGAACCACCAGTGGGAGTCGATGCTGGGCTATACCCGCGAGGAGGCGCTGGGCAAGACCACCGTCGAACTGGGGATCTGGGTCGACTCGGTGCAGCGCGATCGTCTGGTGCGGGACGTCCGCAGCGGCGGCACGGTGCGCAGCCGCGAGATCGCCATCCGCCGCAAGGACGGCGTGGAGCTGCTCTGCGAGACCTCCGGCAGCACCTTCGACTGGCACGGCCAGCAGCTGCTGCTGCTGGTGACGCGAGACGTGACGGCGCAGCGGGCCCTGGAACAGGCGCGGGCCGCCGCCGAGGCGGCGCTGCGGGAAAGCGAGGAGAAGTTCTCGCGCTTCTTCGCCCTGGGGCCCGAGCCGATGGCGGTGGTGCGCTACGACGACGCCGTCTACCTCGACGTCAACCAGGCCTGGCTGAGCAAGTTCGGCTACCGCCGCGAGGAGGTGGTCGGCCATACCCCGCAGGAGCTGGCTTTCTGGGAGGACTTCGACGAGCGGCGGCGGATCATCGAGATCCTCGGGCGGACCGGCTCGATCCAGGGCGTCGAGGTCTGGTACCGGGCCAAGGACGGCCGCCGCATCCTGTCCGACATCTCGGCCCAGGTGTTCGAGCTGGCGGGCACCCGCTACGTGCTGTGGGACGTGCACGACATCACCGACAAGCGCAAGGCCGAGGACCAGTTGCGGGTCTCCGAGATGAAGTTCTACAAGGCCTTCCACAGCAGCCCCGACTACATGACCATCAGCCGCCTGTCCGACGGCGTGCTGCTCGACTGCAACGAGGCCTTCGAGCGCTTCACCGGCTACAGCCGCGACGAAGCGCTGGGCCGCAGCGCCATCGAGCTCGGCATCTGGGCCAGGCTGGAGGAGCGCAGGCACTTCGCCGAGATCCTCGCCGAGCAGGGCTGGATGCGCGACTTCGAGTGCACCCTGCGCGGCCGCGACGGCCGGGAGATGAGCTCGGTGGTGACCGCCTCGACCATGGACATCGACGGCGAGCAATGCGTCATCGCGGTGGCGCGCGACGTCGGCGATCAGCGCCGCATGGAGCGGGAGCTGCGCGCCAGCGAGGAGATGTTCTCCACCATCTTCCATCAGCTGCCGGTGGCGATCGCCGTCACCACCCGCGAGGAGGGGCGCTACATCGACGTCAACGCCGCCTGGCTCGAGCAGTTCGGCTATGCGCGCGAGGAGGTGGTGGGCAGGACCGGGCGGGAGCTGGACTTCTGGGTCGATTACGCGGACCGGGCGCGGCTGGGCGAGCACCTGGCCGTCCGGCCCGACTTCCTGCGCTGGGAGATCGCCTTCCGCGCCAAGGACGGCCGCGCCATCCTGACCGAGTGCTCCGGTCGCATCTTCCGCATCGGCGACGAGGATGTCGTCATCTGGAGCGCGCCCGACATCACCGAGCGCAAGCGCATCGAGCAGGCCCTGCGCGAAGGCGAGGAGAAGTTCTCGGCCATCTTCCACCGCTCGCCGGTGGCGCTCGGCGTCACCACCGTGCCGGAGGGTCGCTATCTCGACGTCAATACCACCTGGGAGCGGCAATTCCAGTACCCGCGTGACAAGATGATCGGCAAGACCAGCCTGGAGATCGGGCTCTGGCTGGATGCCGGCGAACGCCGCCGCCTGTTCGACGACCTCGACCGGCAGCCGCAGGTCCAGAACCGCGAAGTGCGCTTCCGGCGCGGCGACGGCACGGAAATCCTCTGCGAACTGTCGGGCCAGGTGTTCGAGCTCAACGGCCGCAAGGTGCTGCTGTGGGGCGCCCACGACGTGACCGAGCACCGGCGCACCCAGCACGAGGTCGAGGAGCTCAACATGAAGCTGGAGGCGCGGGTGCAGGAGCGGACCTCCAAGCTGGAGAAGACCAACGCCGAGCTGGAGGAGGCACTGCAATCCCTCCGACTGGCCCAGAGCGAACTGGTGCGGGCCGAGAAGCTGGCGGCGCTGGGATCGCTGGTGGCCGGGGTGGCGCATGAGTTGAACACCCCCATCGGCAACAGCGTGACGGTGGCCAGCACCCTGCATGACAAGGCCCGCGAGTTCGGCCAGGCCGTGACGGCCGGCCGCCTCAAGCGCTCGGTGCTCGACCATTTCCTGGAGGATGCCCTGACCGCCAGCGACCTGCTGTTGCGCAGCCTGTCCCAGGCCAACGAACTGGTCGGCAGCTTCAAGCAGGTCGCGGTGGACCAGGCCAGCGCCCAGCGGCGCCGCTTCGATCTCAAGCTGGTGGTCGAGGAGGTGGCGGCCACCCTCTCGCCGATGCTCAAGAAGACCCCCTTCAAGCTGGAGCTGGAACTGGCCGATAACCTCGTCATGGACAGTTATCCGGGCTCGATCGGCCAGGTGATAACGAATCTTGTTACCAACGCCCTGGCCCATGCCTTCGAAAGCCGCGATAATGGAACCATGCACTTATCGGTCTGCCGCAACGGCTTGCACATGGTGAAAATGGTATTCGCGGACGATGGCGTTGGAATTCCCGCGGCAGACATGAAGCGGGTATTCGATCCATTCTTCACCACCAAGCTGGGGCGGGGCGGCAGCGGCCTGGGCCTGCATATCGTCTACAGCCTGGTGAGCCGGGTGCTGGGCGGCAGGATCGAGGTCGCGAGCGCGCCGGGCAGCGGCACCCGCTTCGAGCTGCTGATTCCCATGAAGGCGCCGGAGACAGAGGAGCGCGGCCCATGAAACGCCGCGGCGGCAAGCGGGCCCAGGACGAATTCGTCGACATCGTCGAGGATGCCGACGACTCGGCCCCGCCGCCGAGCGGCTCGCCGACCTGGCGGGTGCTGATCGTCGACGACGAGCGCGAGGTGCATTCGGCCACCCTCTTCGCCCTGCGCGACCTGATCGTCGCCGGGCGGCCGCTCGAGTTCCTGCATGCCTACTCCTCGGCCGAGGCGCGCGAGGTCGTCGGCCGGACCGCCGACATCGCGGTGGTGCTGCTCGATGTGGTGATGGAAAGCGGCGACGCCGGCCTGCAGCTGGTGCGCGCGATCCGCGGCGAGCTGGGCCGCGCCGACACCCGCATCATCCTGCGCACCGGCCAGCCCGGCTATGCCCCCGAACTCGAAGTCATCCGCGACTACGACATCAACGACTACAAGACCAAGTCGGAGCTGACCCGCACCCGGCTGGTCACCTCGCTGACCACGGCGATCCGCTCCTACGAGCAGATTTGTAGCGTGCTGGAGAGCGAGCGCGGCCTGGACCGCATCGTCCGCGCCGCGCCGGCGCTGCTCTCGCACCGCGACATCGGATCGTTCGCCGGCAGCGCCCTGCGCCAGCTGGCCGCGGTGCTCGGCGACTCACAGGCATCGGGGGTGTTCTGCGTCAGCCGGCCGCCGGAAGAGGCCGAGACCGGCGGCTATGTCGCGGCGGCCATCGGCCGCTATGAAAATCAGCTGGGACGGGACGTGTCCGCGCTCGCCGATCCGGAACTGATCGAGGTGCTGGAGCTCTGCCGCAGGTCCGCCGACAGCCTGCACGAGAACCACGGCATTGCCATGTGCCTGGGCGCCGGTCAGGGCAAGGCGCTGCTGTATGTCCGCAGCGACAAGCCGCTCGGCGAATTCAGCCGGCGCCTGGCCGAGGTGCTCTCCGTCAGCATCGCCGCCGGGCTGGAAAACGTGGCCTTGTTCCGCAAGCTGAATACCTTCGCCTACGTCGACCAGCTCTGCCAACTGCCCAACCGGGCGCGCTTCGTTTCGCTGATCGACGAGCGAATCCGGCAAGGGGCGAGGGACTGGACGGTGGCGGTGGTCGACATCGATCACTTCTCGGACATCAACGCCGCGCTCGGCCACCAGACTGGCGACCAATTGCTGCAGGCCGTGGCGCGGCGCCTGCGCGGCGGTTTCGCCTCCGAGGTGGCGCTGGCCCGGGTGTCGGGTGACACCTTCGGCCTGCTGGGGCCCGATGCGGCGCTGGAGCCGGAACACGTCCTGGCGATGTTCGCCCAGCCGATCGTGGTCGACGGCCAGTCGCTGATGATCCACCCCTTCATCGGCCTCGAGAAACTGGCCGAGGCCGAGGACTCGGGGGCGGACATCTTCAAGAACGCCAACATCGCCCTGTCGCGGGCCAAGAACGAGCACCGCGAGCATTGGCAGTATTTCACCCGCGACATGCAGGTTGCCAGCCGGCAGCGGCTGAACCTGCTGCACGACCTGCGCCACGCCGCCGAAGCCAAACGGGGACTGTCGCTGCACTATCAGCCGCAGATCGAGATCGTCTCGGGCCGGGTGATCGGCGCCGAGGCGCTCTTGCGATGGACCAACGACAGGGGGGAGAACATCCCGCCGCAGCGCTTCATTCCGGTGGCCGAGTATTCGCGCCTGATCATCGACCTCGGCGAATGGGTGTTGTGCTCGGCCTGCGAGCAGCTGCGCGAATGGGACCGCGCCGGCTTTGGCGGCCTGCGCATGTCGGTCAACGTCTCGCCGGCGCAATTCCGCGATCCGAATTTCGTCGGCATGGCGCGCCGCTGCATCCTGGGCTTTGGCCTGGAGCCGGGGCGCATCGAGCTGGAGGTCACCGAGAGCATGGCCCTCGCCGAATTCGAGATGGTGGTCGAGACGCTCCACAAGATGAAGCGCTTCGGGGTCAGCATCGCGGTGGATGACTTCGGCAGCGGCTATTCCTCGCTGGGCCATCTGCACCGGCTGCCGCTCAACCGCCTGAAGATCGACCGCAGCTTCGTCTCCGATCTGAAGTCCGGCAGCTCGGGCGCCACCATCGCCGGGATGATCGTCAACCTGGGGCGCATGCTCGGTCTGGCGGTGATCGCCGAGGGCGTCGAAACCGTTCAGCAGTTCGACGCCCTGCGCGAGATGGGCTGCCAGGAGGTGCAGGGCTTCTATTTCTCGCCGCCGGTCCCCGCCGGCGAGTTCGCCGCGCTGCTGCGGAAGCGCTAGGCCGCCTGCAGCGCCTGATCGAGGTCGGCGAGGATGTCGTCGATGTGCTCGATGCCGATCGACAGCCGCACCATGTCCTCCGAGACGCCGGCCCTGGCCAGTTCGTCGGGAGAGAGCTGACGGTGGGTGGTCGATGCCGGATGACAGGCCAGCGACTTGCAATCGCCGATGTTGACCAGCCGGACGACGAGCTGGAGCGCGTCCTGGAAGCGGGCGCCGCTGTCCCGGCCGCTCCCCGTTCCTGCGCCCTTGACGCCGAAGGTGAGGATGCCCGAGGCGCGCCCGCCCATGTACTTCTTCACCAGGCCGTGGTCCTTGTGCTCCGCCAGGCCGGCGTAGTTCACCCAGGAGACCTTGGCGTGGCCCTTGAGGAACTGCGCCACCTTCAGGGTGTTCTCGCAGATGCGGTCCATGCGCAGGGTCACGGTCTCGATGCCCTGCAGCACCAGGAAGGCATTGAAGGGGCTGATGGCCGCGCCCATGTTGCGCAGCGGCACCACGCGGGCCCGGCCGATGAAGGCCGCCGGGCCGAGCGCCTCGGTGTACACCACGCCGTGGTAGGAGACATCGGGTTCGTTCAGGCGCTTGAACTTGGCTTTGTGCTCGGCCCAGGGGAACTTGCCCGAGTCGACGATGATGCCGCCGATGGAGTTGCCGTGGCCGCCCAGATACTTGGTCAGCGAATGGACCACGATGTCGGCGCCATGCTCGATGGGGCGGCACAGGCAGGGCGTCGGCACGGTGTTGTCGACGATCAGCGGGATGCCGTGGCGGTGAGCGATCTCGGCCAGCTTCTCGAAGTCGGTGATGTTGCCGAGCGGGTTGCCGATCGACTCGCA
>JADLGU010000233.1 GCA_020849155.1 Rhodocyclaceae bacterium
ACGGCCGGTCCGGCGGTGAACCCGCTGATCAAGATCATCAACCTGGTGGCGCTGCTGATCGTGCCGCTGATGGCCTGATCGCCAATTCGCTGCAACAATACGGGCAACCTGCGGGTTGCCCGTATTTTTTGCAAACATGAAACAGACCTTCCTGTTGCTGCTGGCGCTGCTGGCCGGCAACCTTGCCTGGGCGGAGCGGCCGGTCCAGCCTGAAGCGGCGAGCGGCGTTGCTGCCGCCAGAGAGGCGCGCGGCCGCCTGTTCATGGCGGTGACGGCCAATCCCCTGGCGACCGACGCGGCGGCGGAGATCCTGCGCGCTGGCGGCACGGCGGCCGATGCGGCGATTGCGGCGCAACTGGTGTTGAACCTGGTCGAGCCGCAGTCTTCCGGGCTGGGCGGGGGCGGCTTCCTGCTCTACCACGATGCGAAGGAGAACCGGCTGCGCGCCTACGACGGGCGCGAGACGGCGCCGGCGGCGGCGCGGCCCGGGCGCTTCCTGGGTGCGGATGGCCAGCCGCCGCCTTTCTTCGAAGCGGCGGTGGGCGGCCGCTCGGTCGGCGTGCCGGGCCTGCCTGCGCTGCTCGACCTCGTCTATCGCAACCACGGCCGCACGCTCTGGCCGAAGCTGTTTGCGCCGGCACTGCGCCTGGCGGTGGAGGGGTTTCCGATGTCGCCGCGCCTGCACAAGCTGCTGGCGGAGGACCGCTTCCTGCGCGACGATCCTGCGGCGCGGCGGCTCTACTACGATGCCGACGGCAGGCCCAAGGCGGTCGGCACGAGGATCGCCAACCGCGAATACGGCTTCGTCCTGCTGGCCCTGGCGCAGCGCGGCACCAGGATCTTCTATGAAGGGCCGATCGCCCGCGACATCGTCGCCGCTGTGCGCGCCCATGCCAGGAACCCAGGCGACCTGAGCGAGGCCGACCTGGCCGCCTACCAGCCCGTCGAGCGCGAGCCGGTCTGCGGGGAGCGCCTCGGCCATCGCGTCTGCGGCATGCCGCCGCCCAGTTCGGGCGGCATCGCCGTGCTGCAGACACTGACTTTTGCCGAGGACCTCGCGGGCCGGGCGCCGCTCGCCGCAGGCAGTGTGCACCGCTTCGCCGAGTCGGGGCGGCTGGCTTTTGCCGACCGCGCCCGCTATCTGGCCGATCCGGCCTTCGTCGATGTGCCCGTCAAGGCATTGCTCGATCCAGCCTATCTGGCGGCGCGCGGGAAGCTGATTCGCAGCGACGCCAGCCTGGGCCGCGCCGAGGCGGGCGAGTTGCCGGCGAAGCAATCGCAGGGCGAGGGCGTCTCGGCGGAGTTGCCAGCGACGACCCACCTGTCCATCGTCGATGTAGAGGGCAATGCCGTTTCCTTGACCAGTTCGATCGAGGCGGCCTTCGGCAGTCGCATCATGGTGCATGGATTCCTGCTCAACAACCAGCTGACGGATTTCTCCTTCCGCCCCGAGGAGGACGGCAGGCCGGTGGCCAATCGAATCGAGCCGGGCAAGCGGCCGCTCTCTTCGATGGCGCCGACCGTGATCTACGGCAAGGATGGACGCCTTGCCATGCTGCTCGGCTCGCCCGGCGGCAGCCGGATCATCAACTATGTGGCGAAGACCGCGCTGGCGTTGCTGGCCTGGAAACTCTCGCCTGCGGAAGCGGTGGCCCTGCCGCACTTCGGGAGCCGAAACGGGCCAACCGAACTGGAGCGCAACACGCCGGCCGAATCGCTGCGGCCGGCGCTGGAGAAGTTCGGCCATGCCGTGACGGTGCAGGACATGACCAGCGGCCTGTCTGTCATCCAGCGGGTCGGCGACGACTGGGTCGGCGCCGCCGACCCGCGCCGGGAAGGCGCGGCGCGGGGAGAGTAGTTACAAAGCAACGCCGGGATTCAGTGTGTAGAGCCCGGTGATGCTGGCCTCCCCCAGCACGTGGCCCTTGATCGCCTCGCGCACCTGCTGACCGGTGAACTTGCCCTCCAGCGGGCAGCGGGCGATGTCCAAGGCATAGAGGGTGAATACGTAGTGATGCGGGATCTCGTCGTTCCACGGCGGGCAGGGCCCGTCGTAGCCGAAATAATCGCCGCACATGTCCTTGTCGCTGGCGAACCAGCCGGTGTAGTCGTTGAGCCCCTGGCGGGCGCCGCGCGCCGTGCCGGGACCGTTCTTGCCGCGCGGCATGACGTCTTGGGAGAATTCGCCGGCCTCGATGTGCGCGGGGCTCGGCGGCAAGTCGACCATGACCCAGTGGAAGAAGTCGACCCGCGGCAGCGAGGCCGGCACCGTGCGGCCTTCCTGGTTGACGTCGTCGCCCCGGCTCGGCACGTCGGGGTCGCAGCAGATCAGCACGAGCGATTTCGTGCCGGCCGGCAGCTCCGACCAGGCCAGGTGGGGGTTGTGGTTGCCACCCAGGCAGACATGGCTCTGGGCATGCGGAATGCAGAAGGCGTTGTCGCCGTGGATGATGCGGGTGAAGCTGTCGGTCCAGAACTTCATATTCACCTCCCGTGGATTTATGCCCGTCCTTTCTTC
>JADLGU010000234.1 GCA_020849155.1 Rhodocyclaceae bacterium
GAGGCCGGTGCCCTGGGTCTTCTTGGTCGTGAAGAAGGGATCGAACACCCGCGCCAGATGCTCCGGCGGAATGCCCGCGCCGGTGTCGCGCACGCCGATGCGCACGCCCTTGCCGTCCCAGTCCTCGGTGACGAAGGTCAGGCGTCCGCCGGCCGCCATGGCGTGCACGGCATTCACGGCGAGGTTGATCAGCACCTGCTGCAGTTCGTTGCGGTTGAGGCGCACCGGGCCGGTGGCGCGCAGGTCCTGCACCACCTCGATGTCGCCTTTCTTCAGCTCATGGCGCACCAGCACCAGGCAGTCGGCGACCGCCGCGTTGGCGTCGACCGTCTCGACATAGCCGGCGAACTCGTCCGGGCGGGCGAACTGCAGCAGCTTGGTGACGATGATGCGGACGCGGTGGATCTGCTCGTCGAGCAGGCGCAGCTCGTTCTGCACCGGCGCGGCAGCCTCGCCCAGCTCCTCGCGCACCAGGTCGAGGTTGCCCTGCATGACGGCGATCGGATTGTTGATCTCGTGCGCCACGCCGGCGGTCAGCTGGCCGATGGCGGCAAGCTTCTCCGAGCGCACCAGCTGCTTCTGCGCGGCGCGCAGTTCCTCCAGCGCCAGCGCCAGCTCGCGCGTGCGCTCGATGACCTTGTAGTCGAGCTCGGTGTTCAGGCGCGACAGCTCGGCATTGCGCTCGTGCAGCGTGTCGAGCAGCACGTCGAAGTGCTCGGCCAGGCGCGCGATCTCGTCGCGGCCGGCCACGGCGCCGACGCGCGCCGTGACGTCGCCCGCCTCCACCGCCGCCATCGTCGCGTCCATGGTCTCCAGCGGCTTGAAGACGCGCCGCGCCCGCCACAGGAGCAGCGCGCTGCTCGCCGCCATGACGGCGGCGAAGAGGCCGATCAGCGTGGCGAAGATGGTGTGCTTGACCTGGGCGAAGGGCGTCTCCAGGTAGCCGACGTAGAGCATGCCGACGCGCCTGCCCGCGCCGTCGAGCACCGGCTCGTAGCCGGAGACGTACCAGTCGTTAACGACGAAGGCCGAGCCAAGCCAGGTCTTCCCTTCCCCCAGCACGGAATCGCGGACGGTGCGCGAAACGCGCGTGCCGAGCGCGCGGTCGCCGCCGAACAGGCGCACGTTGGTGGCGATGCGCACGTCGCCGAGGAACAGCGTGGCGGTGCCCTTGCTGCCGAGCGGCAGCGAACCCTCGGGGTAGACGATGTTGTTGATGGTGTCGACGAAGTCGAGGTTGTGGTTGAGCATGACGCCGGCCACCACCACGCCGGCGAAGTTGCCCTGCGCATTCCAGACCGGCGCGGCGGAGTGGATCAGCATGCCCTGCGTTTCCTCGCTGCGCGGGTCGGGCGCGGCGTTCGGCGTCGGCACCAGCGGCACGCGCGCGCGCCGCGCCAGCTCCGGCGAGATCTCGGCGAGCTGCGCGGCGCTGAAGATGTCGATCGCCACGCTCTTGCGGCCATTGAGGGCATCGCGCACCACCGGCCAGTCCTCCTTGCGGCCGACCGGCACGTCGCCGCTGCCGGCGACGATGCGGCCTTCGGCATCCAGCAGGCGCACGAAATCGAAGCGCTCGTTCGCGGCGGTCTGCTGCAGCAGCTCTCGCAAGCCGCCGTCGGCCATTGCGCGCGTCAGCCGCGCAGAGTCGGCGAAGCCGGCGACGGCGCGGCGGTTCGTCTCCAGCACCCGCTCCAGGTACTGGTGGGCGGTGATCAGCTCGGCGCTGACGCGCGACACCAGCAGCTTGTCGTAGGCCGCGTCGCCCCAATAGAAGAGCAGTCCGGCCAGCGCCGGCACCATCACCGCCGGCGGCAGCAGGACGATCAGCACCAGCTTGGCGCGGACGGAGCCGAGGAAGTCAGGCCAGCGCATCGCCCGCCTCCACGGCCTCGAAGAACGCCACCGCCTCGTCCGCCTCGCGCGTGCGCCGCATCGGCGGCAGCGAGCGCCAGACGCGCTTGCCGTAGGGTTTCGTGATCAGGCGCGGGTCGCAGATCATCAGCACGCCGCGGTCGGCTTCGTCGCGGATGAGCCGGCCGGCGCCCTGCTTGACGCTGATCACCGCGCGCGGCAACTGGTATTCCATGAAGGCGTTGCGGCCCTCGCGCTTCATGTGCTCGATGCGCGCCGCCAGCACCGGGTCGTCGGGCGGCGCGAAGGGCAGCTTGTCGATGATGACGAGCTGCAACGCCTCGCCGCGCACGTCCACGCCCTCCCAGAAGCTCTGGCTGGCCACCAGCACGGCGTTGCCCAGGCGGCGGAAGCGCGCCAGCAGCTCGCTCTTCGAGCCCTCGCCCTGCAAGAGCAGCGGATGGTCGAAGCCTTCCGCCTCGAAGTGCGCCTTGAGCAGCTCGTGGATGCGGCGCATGGCGCGCAGCGACGTGCACAGCACGAAGGCGCGGCCGCGGCTGGCATGGATCAGGGGCCAGGCCGCGTCGACGACGGCGTCGTTGTACTCGCGGCTGTTCGGGTCGGGCATGTTCTGCGGGGCGTAGAGCAGCGCCTGCTTCGGGTAATCGAAGGGGCTGCCCCAGCAGCCGGTCTCCGCGCCCTCCAGCCCGAGCTCGGCGCAGTAGTGCGCGAAGTCGCTCTCCACCGCCAGCGTGGCGGAGGTGAAGATCCAGGCGCGCGGATGGCCTTCCATCTGTTTTTTGAAGATATCGGCGATGAACAGCGGTGTGGCGTTCATCGACAGCGCCTGGCTGAACACCTCGACCCAGCGCACCAGGCCCGGCTCGTCGACGTCGCGCCAGCGCTTGAGCACACGCTGCAGCTCCTGCGACCGCCGCCAGCAGTGCGCCAGTCCTTCCGAGCGCTCCGCCTGCGATTCCAGCAGCCTGCCGAAATGATCCAGTTCGCCGGCGGCCTTTTCCAGCGCCTCGTGAAAGGCCGGCGGCAGCTGGGAAGCCGAAAACCGCGCGTTCTCGCCGGGGATGGCCAGGCGCAGGTCGCGCGCCGCCTTTTCCAGCGCCCGCGCGCCCTCCGGCAACTCGGCGAAATCCTTCGCCGCCGCCAGGCCCTCCATGCGTGCATCGCGCGCCAGGTCGAGCAATTGCGCCGTCGACACGTTCTCGCCGAAAAACAGGCTGGCCGTCTCGGGCAGCTGGTGCGCCTCGTCGAAGATCACCGTGTTGCAGGCTGGCAGGAGCTCGGACACGCCGCTGTCGCGCAGCATCACGTCGGCGAAGAACAGATGGTGGTTCACCACCACCACGTCGGCCGCCTGCGCCTCGCGCCGCGCCGCCATGACGAAGCACTCCTTGGCGTTGGGGCACTCCTGGCCGAGGCAGTTGTCGCGCGTCGAGGTCGCCGCCAGCCAGGCGGCGGAATCCTCCGGCACCGCGGCGCACTCGGCCTTGTCGCCGGTCGACGTCGTCTTGGCGAAGCGGGCGATGGCGAGGAGGTGGCCGGCCTCCTCGCGCGAGAGGAAGCGGCCCTCCTTGCGGGCGCGCTCGAGGTGGTAGTGGCAGACGTAGTTGGCGCGGCCCTTCAGCAGCGCGATGGTGGCCGGCGCGCCCAGCGCGTCGCGCACCATCGGCAGGTCGCGCTGGAACAGCTGGTCCTGCAGGGTCTTGGTGCCGGTGGAGATGATCGCCTTGCCGCCGGCCGAGAGGGCCGGCACCAGGTAGGCGAAGGTCTTGCCGGTGCCGGTGCCGGCTTCCGCCACCAGCACACCATGCGACTGGATGGCGGCGGCGATGCGCCCGGCCATCTCGACCTGCTGCGGGCGCAGGCGGTAGCCGGGGATGGCGCCGGCCAAGGGGCCGTCGGCGGCGAAAACGGTTGAGAAGTCAGGCATTTCCGGAGCAGGAACTATGCGGCGAATGGTAGCACGACCAGCCCAGCGCGCCGCGTGCGGTCGAGCCCGGACAGGCCATGGCGCGCCGGCATCACTGCAGGTCGGCAACCGTGGCGGCCGCTTCGCGCGTCGACCCTATTGGGAAAACCGGCTTGCCAGCATGCTTGGGGAGTTACACAATGATCTCGACACCGTCGTCCGGGTCACATCGTCCGCAGTTCGGCTGCGGGATGGCATTTCCAACATCGACTCACCAGGAGGCATTAATGAAGCAAACGCATATCCTGCTCGGCTTGGTTTGTTCCGTCCTTCTCGCGTCCCCGGCCCCGGCTCAGCAAGCGGCGCCCACCCTTCGCGACCTGGATGACAAGAATCCGAAAACGCTGTCCGTCGAAGAAATGCGGCAGCTGCTCCCCGGCGCAAAAATGAAGCGGGTGACGCCTAGCGGCTGGGTGAATACCTGGACCAACGAGCCAGAAGGACAGTTCATGGCGTCCGCGCACAACCCTAATCCGGGCATGAGCCGAGCCACCGGAGGATCCACATCCAGGGGCAAATGGCACATCTCCGATGACGGACGTTATTGCATCCTCATCGAGTGGGTGGGCAATTACCCGACGGAAGAATGGTGCCGGTACGTTCTGCAGACATCCGACGGCTACTATCTGGTGAAATCGGGCAAGCTCAAGACCGAGAAGGTCTACAAGATGGAAATCGGCAAATAGCCGCCCCGGGGGTTCGCCTCAGGGCAACTCCTCCACCTTCAGCTGGACGCTGCGGCCGCTGCGGCCGCCGCGGCTGGAGTAGCGCAGCGTGCCGGATTCCTCGCCTGATCGCTCCTCGCTCGCGCCGCCGAGGCTGATCCACTCGCCCAGGCGCCCCGACACCGTCGTCGTCAGGCGCTGGACATTGGCGCTGCCTGGGCCGTAGCTGCCAGGCGTGTCGTGGCTCGGGCTGATGGTCAGGGTGACGTTGTCGCCGGCCAGCTGCGGCTCGGCGCTGAAGCCGGTGCCGAGGTCGCGATAGACCACGCTGTCCGACACCACGGCGCCGCCGGGCGTCAGCACCACCTGGCGCAGCGGCACCGGCACCGAGGTGCCGACGTTGATGGTGGCCCTGCCGCCTTCCACCACCTGCACCTGCTGCGTGACGCGCTCCGAACCGGCGCTGCGCGAATCGTA
>JADLGU010000235.1 GCA_020849155.1 Rhodocyclaceae bacterium
AGGGCATGGAGGTCGTGCAGAAGATCGCCAAGGTCAAGACGGGCAACGCCGGCGGCCACCAAAACGTACCGAGCGAGCCGGTGCTCATCGAGTCGGTACGCTTGCTGCCCGAAACCAAACCCACCAAATAGCCGGGAGACGACATGGTCAAGCTCAAAACCAACTTCGGTGTCATCACGCTGGAACTGGACGCCGAGAAGGCGCCCGCCACGGTCGGCAATTTTCTCGCCTACGTCGCGGCCGGCCATTTCGACAATACGATCTTCCATCGCGTCATCGACGGTTTCATGATCCAGGGCGGCGGGTTCGAGCCGGGCATGGCGCAGAAGCCGACCAACGCGCCGATCCAGAACGAGGCCGGCAATGGCCTCAGAAACGAGCGCTACACCATTGCCATGGCGCGCACCGGCGACCCGCACTCGGCCACCGCCCAGTTCTTCATCAACGTCAAGGACAATGCCTTCCTCAATCACACCGCACCGAACGGCCAGGGCTGGGGCTACTGCGTCTTCGGCAAGGTGGTCGAGGGCACGGACGTGGTCGACAAGATCAAGAGCGTCAAGACCGGCAGCAAGGGTTTCCATCAGGACGTGCCGGTGGACGACGTGGTGATCGAGAAGGCCGAGGTGGCCTGAACCGTCGGGCCGGCGATGGCCACCCTGTTCATCTCCGACCTCCACCTCTGCCCGAGCCGGCCGCAGGCCAGCCGGCTGTTCCGCAGCTTCCTCGCCGGCCCGGCGCGGCGGGCCGACACTCTCTATATCCTCGGCGACCTGTTCGAATACTGGGCGGGCGACGACGACCTCGAGGAGACCTTCGTCGCCGGACACTGCGCCGCGCTGCGCGAGCTGGCCTCCGCCGGAGTGCGCATCTTCTTCATGGCGGGCAACCGCGACTTCCTCGCCGGGGATGGCTTCGCCCGGGCCGCCGGCCTGTCGCTGCTGCCCGAGCCCGCCGTGATCGAACTGGACGGCGTGCCCACCCTGCTGCTGCACGGCGACACGCTGTGCACCGACGATGCGGCCTACCAGGCCTTCCGCAGCGAGGTCCGCTCGCCCGACTGGAAGCAGGCCTTCCTTTCCCTGCCGCTGACCCAGCGCAAGGCCCGCATCGAAGCCCTGCGCCGCGAGAGCGAGGCCCAGAAACAGAGCAAACCCTGGGACATCATGGACGTGAATCCCGACGCCGTGTCACGGACACTGACTTTCCACCGCTGCCAGCGTCTCATCCACGGCCACACCCACCGCCCGGCCTGCCACCGGCTGGAAATCGACGGGCGGCCCTGCGAGCGCTGGGTGCTGCCGGACTGGGACGCTGCTGGCGGCTACCTCGCCTGCGGCCAGGACGGCTGCCAGCTCGTCCCGCTTTAAATCTGCGCCAGCCCGCGCGCCAGATCGGCCTGCAGGTCGGCCAGCGACTCCAGCCCCACGGCCACGCGCAGCAGGCTTTCCCGGATCCCCGCAGCGGCGCGCGCTTCGGCGCTGATGCGCCCATGGGTAGTGCTGGCCGGGTGGGTGATGGTGCTCTTGGTGTCGCCGAGATTGGCCGTGATCGAAATCAGGCGCGTCGCGTCGACCACCTTCCAGGCCTCGGCGCGGCCGCCCTTGACCTCGAAGGAGACAATGGCGCCGCCCGTCTTCTGCTGGCGTCCGGCCAACTCGTGCTGGGGATGCGAGGCCAGACCTGGGTAATACACCCGCGCCACCTGCGGTTGCGCCTCCAGCCAGCGCGCCAGTTCCAGCGCCGCCGCCGACTGCGCCTCCATGCGGATCCGCAGCGTCTCCAGGCCCTTCAGGATGACCCAGGCGTTGAAGGGCGAGATCGACGGTCCGGCGGTGCGCAGGAACTTGAACACCTCCTCGGTGAGTTCCTTGCGCCCGACCACCGCGCCGCCCAGCACGCGGCCCTGGCCGTCGAGGTATTTGGTGGCGGAGTGGATCACCAAGTCGGCACCCAGGTCGAGCGGCCGCTGCAGGACCGGCGAGCAGAAGCAGTTGTCCACCGCCAGCAGGGCGCCGCCGCCACGGGCGACCTCGGCCAGGGCAGCAATGTCGAATACCTCGGTGAGCGGGTTCGACGGCGTCTCGATGAACACCAGCCTGGTTTGCGGCTTGAGCGCCGCCTTGAACGCCGCTGGATCGCTGGAGGCGACAAAGCTGGTTTCGACGCCGAATTTCGGCAGGATGGCGCCGAACAATTGCTGGGTGGCGCCGAAGATGCCCTGCGAGGCGACGATGTGTTCGCCCGCCTTCAGTAGCGCCATCACGGTCGACAGGATCGCCGCCATGCCGCTGGCCGTGGCGATGCAGGCTTCGCCCCCTTCCAGCGCCGCCAGGCGCTCCTGCAGCATGCTGACGGTGGGGTTGGAGAAGCGGCCGTAGACGAAGCCCGCCTCCTCGCCGGAAAACCGGGCCGCCGCCTGGGCGGCGTTGTCGAAAACGAAGCTCGAAGTCAGGTAGAGCGCCTCGGCGTGCTCGTTGAACTGGCTGCGCTGAATGCCCGCGCGCACCGCCAGCGTGTCCAGATCGAATTCCTTGTCCATGTCAAAGCCCCAAAAAACAAAAACCCGGCGCAGCTGAGCGACCG
>JADLGU010000236.1 GCA_020849155.1 Rhodocyclaceae bacterium
AGCAGGACGGCCGGACAGTTCGCGCCGCCGACGCCGTTGACGTTCATGGCGCCGCGGCCGACGAAGATCTGGTCGCGCCAGTTCGGGTAGTAGCCGAGCGGCACCACGCCCGAGCCGTAGCAGGCGTTGTTGTCGGCGCCGGCGATCCGGGCGTAGCCGGCCGGGCCGCCGCCGGCGGCGATCTCGTCGCGCAGGCAATCCGTGCTGCGGTCGAGCAGGGAGTTGATGTCGGTGCGGAAGTAGGCGTGCTTGCGGACGGCGCCGAAAAGAGCGTCGCCGGTCAGCTCCAGGCCGCCGTCGTTGGCGAGCAGGTCGCAGTTGGCGCCCTGACAGGCGTGGGGCAGGAAGGCGCCGCCCGGGTCGAAGATCTTGCCGCGGGTGGATAGTGCCTTCGGCGCGTCGGGGTCGTTGCTGAGGTCGGCGTCGCCGGTCACGCCGTAGGCGCTGTTGGTGCCGGCCAGGTAGTTGGTGACGCCGCCGAGCGCCGCGGCGTTGACGGGATCGAGGTAGTTCACCACGTCGTAGTTGCCGCCGCAGTTGTCGACCAGGTCGCCGCCGACCTGGCCGCGGTTCTGCCCGGGCAGCGGCGGGCCGGGCGAAAACACGATGGCCAGCGGCCGGTCGTGGGCGGTGGCCAGGATCGAGACCAGCGCGGCCGTGCCGTCGGCCACCCGCACGTCGAGGTGGCCGAGGCTGTCCCAGTTCATCGGCGCCATCAGCTGGATGCGCTGGTGCCCGCCGGAGACCAGGTACCAGAGGCACTCCCCCCCGGCATCGCGCAGCGGCTCGATGCCGAGGGTGCGCCAGGGCAGGCGGCCGATCACCGTGGCGTTGAGGGCGTTGCCGGCGAAATTGGCGGCATCGCAGCCTTCCAGGGCGCAGGCCGGGGCATTGTTGTTGCGCGTGCTGCCCAGGTCGGGCAGCGGCAGGTAGCCGTACATCCTGTCGGGTTGGCCCTGGGCGCGCTGGTCCTCGCGGTAGCGCAGGGCATAGCCGATCAGCGCATCGCGGGCCTTCGAGAGGGCGTCCTGGGTCTGCTGGGCGCGGCGCGCCTCGGTGAAGTCCGGGCCGAAGCCGCCGATCAGGTAGACCAGCGCGCCCATCACCACCAGCAGCAGGAAGATCAGCAGCGCCGCGCCGCGCTGGCGGCCGGCAGGCGGGGCGATTCGCCGTCCTGGCGAGACCGACTTTTTATCCGGTTTCATCTTATCGGCTCATATCGATGAAATCGGCCTTGGATACTGGGGGGTGCCAGTCCTGGAAATGCTTGCGGAGAGATGCTATGCCGCCGCCCGCTTGCGCGCCACCCTCTTCGCGCGGATGGGTGAGTGGGTGGCGTTCTTGGCGATTGCAAGCAAACCGCGCAAGGCCTCGTTTACGGCCTCGGAACTCGGGAATGCCTTGGCGAGGGCCGGATCGAGAAGCACGACCGTCGCACCCTTGGCGGCTTCCTTGTGGAACTTGCCGCGTTCGAGCTTGGTGAAATCCGAACGCTTGTATTCTGTGCGCATAGTCGATTCAGCCTTCTTCATAGATCTTTCTTTCCGCGCGAGTGGCCGGGCGCGCCCCTATGATGCAAATTGTACCCGGACGGTATGTGTGGGATACAAGCAGCAGTCGTCCGAGGCGCGAAAACCCGATGCTGATGTAGCGCGCTTCTCCTGCCGAATGGTCGGGGTCGGGACCCGACAGGGCAAGCGGATCGAGGAATACCGATCCCGCTTCATCGAACGATACGCCATGTTTGCGCAGATTGGAGGCCGCTTTCCCCGCGTCCCACTCGAATCTGAGCATGTTCAATTGGTTTCGTCGTGAAATTTTGGCGCGGCTTACTTGTTTTTGGCGCTTTCGCGCTTGACGCTGATCCGTCCTTCGCCCACGCCGCTGGTGGTCTCGCGCGTGGCGCGGTTGATGGCTTCGCCGACCTTGAGGCGGGCCGGCGATTCCTCGCCGGCCGCCACGGTGGCGCTCGCCGGGTTGGCGCGGTCGACCTGGACGCGCACGGCGCCCTCGCTGCTTTCGTCCTGCGGCGTGTTGTTGACCCAGGCGGTGGTCTTGCCGCTGCTGCGCTGGACCACGCCGGAGACGCTGAGGGTGGCGCCCTCGATGACCGGCTGCGCCTCGCGGATGTTGAGCTGGCGCTGGCGGTCCAGCGCGGCGCGCCGCTCCGGGGTGAAGAACAGGCGGCCCAGTTCCTCGGCGGCGGCGGGCGGAGCCGCGGCGGCGACGGTCAGCAGGCCGGCGAGCAGGAGGCCGGGGAAGGCGCGGCGCATCATGCCCCTTTCCTTTCGCGGATGGTGATCCAGTCGATGGTGCACTCGGCGCCGAGCTGCGGCGGCACCGCGGCATTGTCGCCCGTCGACTTGGGCAGGCGCTCGACGTCGCACTTGCGCACCCGCAGGTAGGCGCGGGCCGAGGCGTTGAGGTCGCCGAGGAAGGCCAACAGGTCGCCCTCGTGCAGCAGCTTGAGGCGGAGGTTCATCGGGCTGGCGAGGAATTCGTGCTTGCCGACGGCCGAGCCGGCGACGAGCAGCAGGTTGGCGTCCACCGGCTGCTGCGGGGCGATCTCGTACTCGAGGCCGATCAGCCTGCGGTTGCTCTTGATGCCCTGGATCAGCTCGATCCAGTCCAGCCGCTGCTCCTGCTCGAAGTAGCCGCGGGCGGCGAGCTGGTTGTAGCGGGCGATCTTCTGCTTGAGCTCCTGTTCCTCGTCGCGGGCCCGATCCAGGCGGCTGCGATGCTCCTGCAGCCTGGCCTGGGCCGCCTGCTGGCTCCTGCTGCCGGCCTGCAGCAGCTGCTGCGAGGCATAGACGGCGGCGGCGCCGAGGGCGATCATCACCAGCATGGCCGCCAGGTTGAGGCGGATGCGGCGGAAGTCGTCTTTGCTGAAGGTGGTGGCCATTGTCACAGCTTCCGGCTGACGAGCAGGATGAACTTCGGCTGGGTCGCGGCGGTCTCGGCGGCAGCCGAACTGCGCAGGGATTTCCCCGATTCGATGTCGAAGGGCATGCGCAGGACCGAGACCTCCAGTCCGGGCGTCTTGCGCAGCGCGTCGGCGAAGGCATTGACGGTGTCGAGCTGGCCGCGCTGGTCGGCGGCGAGGGCGGCCGGCAGCAGGCCATGGACCGCGGCATTGGCGTACATGCCGCCGGCCTTGTCGGACGGCGCGGCGGCGCTCTTGCGGGCGTCCTGCGGCAGCTGGAAGCTTCCCTCGGGGCTGGCGCCGAGCTGCCACTGGAGGCGCTCGATGTCGACGCGGGGAACCTGCTCCAGGGCGCGGCTGATCGCCAGGTAGAGGTTGAGGGGCGGCTCGCTGCGCTTGCTCAGTGCCTCGAAGCGGTTGATGACCTCGCGCAGGGCCTCCGTCCCGGTCGGCATCGGCGGGAAGGTCTTCAGGATGGCCTGGTATTTCTGGGCATCCGAATCCGCCTGGGCCTGGGTCTGCGCCGCCCGCTCGTGCAATTGCAGCGACTCGAAGCCCTGCTTGCCGGCATACAGCAGACAGGCGCCGAGGATCACCAGTCCGCTGGCGTTCAGGGCGAAGCGAGTCTGCCAGAGCCGGTAGAAGCGCCGCTCGGCGGGCTGGGCGAGCTGGTCCGAGGGGGGCTTGGCGGCGAGCAGCTGGAGGTACAGCGTCTCGGCGTAGGAGTCCCGCGGCAGGGTCTTCAGGCCGATTGACTTGCCCAGGCCATGCAGGTCCTGCAGGACGATCTGCAGCTCTTCGTTGCTGCGGCAGTGGTCGATGAAGGCGCCGTTGTGGGCCGGATGGACCAGCACATGCACCGTCAGCGCCGTGCCGCGCGCCAGCAGGCGCTGGCCGAGCAGGTACTGCTTGATCTTCAGCGCCTCGGCGGCGCAGCCGGCGGCGATCTCGGCCGGGTCGGAGGCTGCCATCTGGGTCAGGCGGCTGAACTTGAGCTGGCCGTTTTCGAAGAAGCTCTGGCGGATGCCGCCGTGGCAGACGCAGACCAGCAGGCAATTGTCGGCCGCATTCGGCAGCTTGGCCAGCAGCGCGCCGCCCAGCAGCGGGAGCGAGTACACGCCGGCCAGCGGGGCCTCGACGGCGCGCAGGGCGGCCAGCCAGGGCTCGACCTGCTGGGGGCGGGTCAGGGCGGTGAACAGGAACTTCTCGTCGCGCCGGCCGCCCTTGTCGCGGCCGAAGGAGAGGGCGGTCGCCAGGGGCGAGCCGTAGAAGTACTGGCCGAGCTTGCGCGACAGCAGCGCCTGGCGGTCGGCGCCCTGGGTGTAGGGCAGGCTCTCGATCTGGAAGCCCTCGTCGGCGAGGTCGGCCAGCAGCGAGAAAATGCTGCCGTGATGCTTCGAGAGGTAATCGGAGAAGGCCTCCACGCCGTCGTCGGTCTGCGGGAAGCGCCCCTCCTCGGCGAGCGCGCCGCCCTGCCAGAGGAAGGCCTGGAGCTGGTTGGCGTCGAGGTAGAGCAGGCGTCGCTGGGGCATCAGATTTTCAGCTTGGTGATGACGTCGTAGATCGGGCCGAGCACGGAGAGCATGACCCAGCCGAGCAGGGCGCCGAGGATCAGGGTCATGGCCGGCTCGATCATGGCCTGCACCTTCTCGATCGATTCCTTCACGTCGCGGTTGTAGAAATAGGAGACGTTGAGCAGCGCGGTGTCGAGCGCGCCGGTGTTCTCGCCCACCCGCAGCATGCGGATCACCAGCGGCGGGAACAGGCCGATGTTCTGGAAGGCGACGGTGACGTTCTGGCCCTCGGCGATCAACTGCCCGGCGCGCTTGAGGCCCTCGCGGATGACGGCGTTGCCGACCACGTCCTCGGTGGAGCGCACCGCGTCGATGATGGCGATCCCGGAGGCGTACATCATGGCGAAGACGCTGGCGAAGCGCGACAGGATGATCTTGCGCAGGATCGGGCCGAGCACCGGCAGCTGCAGCTTGAATTCGTCGAAGCGGTAGCGGAAGGCCGGGTTGGCCTCGACCGCCAGCTTGATGCCGAC
>JADLGU010000237.1 GCA_020849155.1 Rhodocyclaceae bacterium
AAGTCGACCACCGTCCCGATCGAGGGCCTCGAGCCGTACTCGGCTCTCAACCTCACGGGACGAGATATCTACATCCGTGAGGGCTGCGGCGTCTGTCACTCGCAGCTCGTGCGGCCCTTCCGCGCCGAGACCGAGCGCTACGGCCACTACTCGGTGGCTGGCGAGTTCGTGTTCGACCACCCCTTCCAGTGGGGCTCGAAGCGCACAGGCCCGGACCTGCATCGCGTCGGCGCCCGCTACTCCGACGAATGGCACCGCGCCCATCTCGTCAATCCGCGCGACGTGGTGCCGGAATCGAACATGCCGGCCTATGCCTTCCTCGATCGTCCGGCCAGGGCCGAGGACATCGAAGCCAGGATGCGGGCGCTGAGGATGGTCGGCGTGCCCTACTCCGACTCCGACATCGCCGGCGCCAAGGCGGCGCTCAAGGACAAGACCGAAATGGACGCCCTGATCGCCTACCTGCAGGGCCTCGGCACGGCCCTCAAACAGAGGTGAGCCATGGACCTCATCAACGACCTGCGTTCGATCGTCACCGTGCTGGCTTTCCTCAGTTTCCTCGGTATCGTGGCCTGGGCCTGGAGCGGTCGGCGCCGCGCTGCGTTCGAGGAGGCGGCGCGACTGCCGTTCACCGAAGATGAGACCCTCTCCCCCGGCCCCTCTCCCGCAGGCGGGAGAGGGGAGGGTAAATAAAGGAAAGACATCATGAGCGATTTCGTCAGCGGATTCTGGAGCGTCTATGTGGCGCTCATCACCCTGGTCAGCATCGTCGGTTGCGCCGTGCTGCTGTGGTCGCAGGGCAAGGCCCGCACCAACGCGGCCGGCCAGAGCGACACCACCGGCCACGTCTGGGACGAGGACCTGCAGGAATACAACCACCCGCTGCCGCGCTGGTGGAGCTGGCTGTTCTACATCACCGTCTTCTTCTCTCTGGGCTACCTCGCCGTGTATCCCGGCCTGGGCGCCTACGAGGGCGCCTTCAAATGGAGCTCGCGCGGCGAGTACGACCGCGAGATGCAGCAGGCCGAAGCCCAATATGCGCCGATTTTCGCCAAGTTCCAGGGCCAGGACCTGAAGGCGGTGGCAGCCGATCCGGAGGCGCGGAAGATGGGCGAGCGCCTGTTCCAGACCTACTGCGCGCAGTGCCACGGCTCGGACGCGCGCGGCGCCAAGGGTTTCCCCAATCTCGCCGATGCCGACTGGTTGTGGGGCGGCGAGCCGGAGCAGATCAAGACCTCGATCCTCGATGGCCGCCAGGGCGTGATGCCGCCGCATGGCCATCTGGGCGCGGAGACGGTCAAGGATCTGGCCCACTATGTGCGCTCGCTGTCGCCCGACAAGCTGGCCCATGACGCAGCCCGCTCTGCGCGAGGCAAGGAGGCCTTCGCCAGCGCCGGCTGTGTCGGCTGCCACGGCCCCGACGCCAAAGGCATGCAGGCCCTGGGCGCGCCCAACCTGACCGACTCGATCTGGCTTTACGGTTCTTCCGAAGCCACGCTGAGCGAAACCATCGCCAAGGGCCGCAGCAACAAGATGCCCAGCCACAAGGAGTTCCTTGGCGAGGCCAAGAGCCACCTGCTGGCCGCCTACGTGCTGGGGCTCGCGCAGGCCGGCGCCGGCGGCAAGTAAGGCTTAATATAACGACTCCGGGGGCATGGCTCCCGGAGCATCCCTCCCCAGCCAGAGACGCCTCATCGTGCAGCCCGTTCCCAGGACGGAATCCGCCGGCGCCAAGGTCATTCCGATCAAGGAGACTTCGCTCTACGAGGCGCAAAGAAAGATCTACGCCCGCAGCGTCAGCGGCATCTTCGCCAACTGGCGCTGGGCCATGGTATGGATCACCCAGGCCATCTTCTACGGCCTCTGCTGGCTGCCTTGGAACGGGCGCCAGGCAGTGCTCTTCGACCTGGTTGAGCGCAAGTTCTATATCTTCGGCCTGGTGTTCTGGCCGCAGGATGTCTTCTATCTCGCGGTGCTGCTGATCATCTCGGCGCTGGCGCTGTTCCTTTTCACCGCCGTGGCCGGGCGCCTGTTCTGCGGTTACGCCTGTCCGCAGACGGTGTACACCGAGATCTTCATGTGGGTGGAGAAGCTGTTCGAAGGCGACCGTGCTGCGCGCATGAAGCTCGATGCCGCGCCGCTCACCGGCAACAAGCTCGCCCGCAAGGGCGCCAAGCACGCCGTCTGGATCGTCATCGGCCTGTGGACCGGCTTCACTTTCGTCGGCTACTTCACGCCGATCAAGACCCTGGCGGGTTCCGTTCTCAGTTGGCAGCTCGGCCCCTGGGAGACCTTCTGGATCTGCTTCTACGGCTTTGCCACCTGGGGCAACGCCGGCTTCATGCGCGAACAGGTCTGCAAGTACATGTGCCCCTACGCCCGTTTCCAGGGTGTCATGTTCGATCCCGATACGCTGATCGTCACCTACGACGCCGAGCGCGGCGAACCGCGCGGGGCGCGCGCCAAGAAGACCGACCACAAGGCCGCCGGCAAGGGCGACTGCGTCGACTGCGGCATCTGCGTGCAGGTCTGCCCGACCGGCATCGACATCCGCAACGGCCTGCAGTACGAGTGCATCGGCTGCTCGGCCTGCATCGACGCCTGCGACCAGGTGATGGACAAGATGGCCTATCCCCGCGGCCTGATCCGCTATTCGACCGAGCACGCCCTGGCCGAGCGCTGGGGGCGCGGGCAGATCCTTGCCCACATCCTGCGGCCGCGCACCCTGGTCTATGGCGCCATCCTGTCCGCCATCGTCGCCGCCGCCGCCGCCGGGCTGGCCTTGCGTCAGCCGCTCAAGGTGGACGTCATCCGCGATCGCACCACCCTGGCCCGCGAGGTGGAGGGCGGCCTGGTCGAGAATGTGTACCGTCTGCAGATCATGAACCTGGCCGAGGCGCCGCGCCGTTTCGCGCTGGCGGTCACCGGCCTGCCAGGCGTCCGCATCGCCAGCGAGCAGATCGTCGAGGTGGCGCCAGCCGCCACCCAGGCGGTGGCGGTGCGAGTGCGCGTCGAGCCCGACGCCGGCAAGCGCGGCTCCAACCCCATTCACTTCGAAGTGCGGGCCATCAACCACGACGAGGTCTTCGTGCGCGAGAAGGCCAGCTTCCTGCTGCCATGATGCCGACCTCCCAAGCGCCTCCCTGGTATCGACAGCGCTGGCCATGGATCCTCATGGCCGGTCCGGCCGCAGTGGTGGTGGCCGGCGTCGTCACCGCCTGGATCGCCGCGTCGACCCACGACGGGTTGGTCGCCGACGACTACTACAAGCAGGGGCTGGCGGTGAACCAGAAACTGGCGCGCCTGGATGCGGCCGCGGCGATGGGGCTGGAAGGTCGCCTGCGCCTGGTCGCCGACGGAGCCGCACTGCGGCTCAGCTCCCGCGTCGGGGCACCATTGCCCGAGCGGCTCCGGCTGACGCTCGCCCATCCGACCCGGGCGGGGGAGGATCGCAAGCTGCTCCTCGAAGGCCGCGACGGGCATTATGCGGGCGTATTGCCGGCGCTGGGACCAGGCCGCTGGCAGGTGGCTATCGAGGACGAGGCCGCCAATTGGCGGCTGGCCGGCAGCATCCTGTTGCCCGATTCACCCGAAACCCTGTTGCGTGCAGAGGGCCGGAGATAGCGAGGCGGATATGCAGAAACTGATCTGGATCCTGTGGCCCTCGTTCGTGATGGCGGGCATCGCCGAAGCGGTCTTCTTCACCCTGGTGGATCCGCAGGAACTGTATCTGTTCGGCGAGCCGGTGCACCTGACGCCGCTGGCCACCTATTCGATCGGTTTTTTCGCCTTCTGGGCCCTGTGCGCTGCCTCCAGCGCCTTCACTTGCTTTCTTCAGCGCAGCGCCGACCCGCGCCGGGTGTAGAATATTTACCATGGCGTGCTCCGCGAAACAGAGCACGAACAAAACTACAAGGCGGCCGGCGCGGCCGCCACGAACTTCGCCAAGGCGAGGTCATGGCAGAAACGGACGAGTGCGATGTGCTGGTGGTGGGCCTGGGCCCTGCTGGCGCCGCTGCGGCAACGGCAGCGGCGAAGGCCGGCGCGCGGGTGCTCGCCGTCGAACGGCGCCAGGCCCTGGGCGGTGTCGCCAACTGTCCCGAATTCATCCCGATCCCCCTCGGCCTGCATGCCGGCACCGACCACGTGGTGATCCAGAACATCGTCGGCAGCCGCGACCACCGCGGCAACGGCGAGCCGGCGGAGAACCTGCTGCCGGGCTGCGTGGTGAACCGCGACGCCTTCGACCGGGCCCTGGTCGACTTCTCCCGCGCCGCCGGCGCCAGGCTGCAGCACAACGCCGTTTTTGCCGGCCTGGATGCCGACCACAGCGAAGCTACCTTGGGCCGCGACGGGCGCAGCGTCGTGGTCCGCTACCGGGCCCTGGTGGCGGCCGACGGCCACGCCTCGGCGGTGGCCCGCCTGCTCGGCCTGCGGCCTCTGACCAAGATGTACACCCTGCGCTACCGCGTGGCCTTGATGGCTCCGCTGCAGGCGGTGGAGGTCTGGCTGTCGCCCAAGTATCCGGGCGGCTACGCCTGGCTGATCCCCGCCGGCAAGCATGCGGTGATCGCCACCGGCATGGCCCAGGAACTGGCCGAGGCGGCGCTGCGCGATCTGCACAAGCAGTTGCACGAAGCCGGCATCGTCGGCAGCGCCATCCTCGGCCATTCGGCCGGCGCCGTGCCGGTCGAGGGGCTGCGCCAGAAGCTCACCCACGGCAACATCCTCTTCGCCGGCGATGCCGGCGGCCTGGCGCATCCGCTGACCGGCGCCGGCATCCATCCGGCGGTGGTGTCGGGCGAAGCCGCGGGCCGGGCGGCGGCCGAATGGTCTACCGGCCACCTCGGCGCGATTCCCGCCTACGAGGCCAAGATGCGCGGCCAATTCGGGGAGACCCTGTCGCGCGCGCTGAGGCGGCGCGAGCCGCTGCAATCGCCGGTTGGCGCCGAACTGGGCCGGCCGGGTCTGCAAGCCAGCGGCTGGAGCGTGGTGCGCGGGGCTTTCGAACAGTAAGCCGGCTCAGGCGGCGCTGCGCGCCGGTCCGACGCCGATCGGCGGCGGGGCGAGATTGACGATGCGCGAGAACAGCGAGCGGAACTCGTGGTCGGGCTCGGCGCCGAAGCGCGGGTCGCCGTTTTCGCCGAAGGCCTCGGCGATCTCCACCCAGTCCTCGGCCAGCAGATGCTGCTTGGCCAGCGGGATCAGCACGTTTTCCTCGAGCGCCATGTGCACAGCGATCTCGTCGGCGAAGGTTTCCGCGGCGGTCATGAAGGCCTCGCGGCCGCCGGGCGCGCCGGCCTCGTAGCGGCCCAGGGCCATCTCCAGCGCCTTGACGTGCTCGACGCCGCTGCGGTGCTGCTCCTCCAGCTTGAGGATGGCCGCATCGGCCGCCCGGGTGCGCATCTTCAGGCGGCGGAAGAGGTAGGCCTCCTCCTTGGGATGGTGCAGCTTCTGCGGGAAGGTGTCGATGTAGTAGAGCATCGCCCACAGCAGCTTGCTGTCGGGCTCGCTGCCTTTCTCGCGCATCTCGCGCACCAGGAAGCGCAGGCCATGGGTGA
>JADLGU010000238.1 GCA_020849155.1 Rhodocyclaceae bacterium
CGTCGGGGCCGCTGCCGCGGGTTTCCCGATGATCGCCAAGGCGCAGGCCGGCCCGATCAACATGCGCTGGCAGAGCACCTGGCCGGCGAAGGACATTTTCCACGAATACGCGCTTGACTTCGCCAAGAAGGTGAATGACATGACCGGCGGCGACCTCAAGATCGAGGTGCTGCCGGCCGGTTCCGTGGTGCCCGCTTTCGGCCTGCTCGAGGCCGTGTCGAAGGGCACACTCGACGGCGGTCACGGCGTTCTCGGCTACCACTACGGCAAGCAGAATGCGCTGGCGCTGTGGAATTCCGGCCCGGCCTTCGGCATGGACGCCAACATGCTGCTCGCCTGGCACAAGTACGGCGGCGGCGCCGAACTGCTGGCCAAGCTGTATGCCTCGATCGGCATCACCACGGTGCAGTCCTTCCTCTACGGCCCGATGGCGACGCAGCCCCTGGGCTGGTTCAAGAAGCCAGTGACCAAACCGGAGGATTTCAAGGGCCTCAAGTTCCGCACCAACGGACTGGCCATTGACCTGTTCACGGCCATGGGCGCGGCGGTGAATGCGCTGCCCGGCGGCGAAATCGTGCCGGCTATGGATCGCGGCTTGCTTGACGCGGCCGAGTTCAACAACGCCACTTCCGACCGCCTGCTGGGCTTCCCCGACGTCTCGAAGATCTGCATGCTGCAGAGCTACCACCAGAGCGCCGAGACTTTCGAGATCATGTTCAACAAGCCGAAGTACGATGCGCTGCCGGCAAAAATGCGGGCCATCATTGCCGGCGCCGTGGAAGCCGCCTCGGCCGACATGTCGTGGAAGGCCATCGACCGCTACTCGAAGGACTACATCGAGCTGCAGACCAAGGACAAGGTCAAGTTCTACAAGACCCCGGACGCGGTGCTGCAAAAGCAGCTGACGCTGTGGTCGGAGATCATGGAGAAGAAGTCGGCCGAGAACCCGCTGTTCAAGGAAATCGCCGCTTCGCAGCGTGCGTTCGCCGAACGCGCGGTGAAGTGGGACCAGGACGTGTATGTCAGCCGCCGCATGGCGGTCAGCCACTTCTTCGGCGCCAAGCAGGGCGCACCCGCCAAGAAGGGTTGAGGAGCTTCGCTTCCTGAGCAAGGCCAACCACCCGGGCCCGCTCCGGGTGGTTGATTTTTTTCAGCAGGCCCCGTCATGCAAATCCAGAAACTGCTGCTGACCATCGACCGGATCAGTACCTTCGTCGGCCACGCCTTCTCGTGGCTGATCGTTTCGCTCACCTTCATGATCACCTGGGAGGTGGTCTCGCGCTATGCCTTCGACAACCCCCACCCCTGGGCATTCGATGTCATGAGCATGATGTACGGCAGCGTGTTCATGATGGCCGGCGCCTACACCCTGTCCAAGAACGGCCACGTGCGCGGCGATGTGCTCTACGGATTCTTTTCGCCGCGGGTCCAGGCCAGCATCGACCTGACGCTGTATTTTTTGTTTTTCATCCCCGGGGTGTTTGCCCTGGCCTGGGCCGGCTACAACTTCGCCAGCGAATCCTGGGCCATCAACGAACATTCGAACGTCACGGCCGACGGCCCGCCGGTGTATCCGTTCAAGACCATCCTGCCGCTGGCCGGCGCCTTCCTGCTGCTGCAGGGCGTGGTCGAGATCATCCGCTGCATCCTCTGCATCCGGCTTGGCGAATGGCCGTCACGCGAGCAAGACGTCGAGGAAGTCGATGTCGAGAAACTCAAGGAAATGGTGCACGTGAAGGACGAAGACATCGCCGCCCTCGACAAGTTCGTGGTCGCCCGGGAGCATCCGGCGCAGGCGGGAACGGCCAAATGAAGATCAGGAAGGAACTCTGGTTCGGCTTCTCGCTGATGGCGGTGATCCTGACCGTCACCGTGATCTTCATGCCCTGGAGCAACATGCAGAATGGCCACATCGGCCTGCTGATGCTGTCCCTGGTGGTGGTGGCGATCATGCTAGGTTTCCCCACGGCATTCACGCTGATGGGCATGGGCATGTTCTTCGCCTGGCTGGCCTACCGCAGCGGCAACCCGGATCTGGCCGTGAGGCAGACGCTGGACCTGATGGTGCAGCGCGCGTATTCGGTGATGTCCAACGACGTACTGATCTCGATCCCGCTGTTCGTCTTCATGGGTTACCTGGTCGAGCGCGCCAACCTGATCGCCAAGCTGTTCCGCGCGCTGGAGCTCTCGCTGGCGCGGGTGCCCGGCGCGCTGGCGGTGGCGACGCTGGTCACCTGCGCGATCTTCGCCACGGCCACCGGCATCGTCGGCGCGGTGGTGACGCTGATGGGACTGCTGGCGCTGCCGGCCATGCTCAAGTCGGGCTATGACGTGCGCCTGTCGGCGGGGGTGATCACCGCCGGCGGCTGCCTCGGCATCCTGATTCCGCCCTCGGTGCTGCTGATCGTTTATGGCGCCACGGCCGGGGTTTCGGTGGTGCAGCTGTATGCCGGTGCCTTCTTCCCCGGCATCATGCTCGCCAGCCTCTACATTCTTTATGTGATCATGGTCGCCAAGCTCAATCCGCACATGGCGCCACCGCTGCCGATGGAGGAGCGGCATATCGACCTGCCGCCGGACAATGAAAAGATGCGCGAAGCGATCAGCCACCGGGTTCTGCCGGGACTGATCGGCGCATTGAAGGGCTCGCGCAACCTCGGTATCAGCGGCGGCACGATTGCCAAGCAGGGCTTCATAGCGCTGCTGCCGGCGTTCACGCTGGTCGTGTTCCTCGGCTTCGCCTGGCACCTGGCGACCAAGCCGGCGGCAAAGACCGAAGCCGAAGGCTTGATGGAAATGGGCGGCGGCGTGATTGCCGAGGAGGCGGCCGAAAGCGGCGCCGGCGGTCTCGCGGAGCCCAAGGAGGAAGGCGGGGAAGGGCTCAAGGAACCGCCAGCGGAGGGTCTCAAGGAACCCCCTGCCGAAGGCCTCAAGGAACCTCCAGCCGAAGGACTCAAGGAACCGCCGGCAGAGGGTGTCAAGGAGCCTCCAGCGGCTAAGGTCGCCACGGCGACTGTGCCCGCAGCGGCCGCGCCACCGGTACCGGCATCTGAACCCGAAGCCGTCGAGCGCCTGCCGATTCCCGCCTGGTACTGGATACTTTTCGGCGCCAGCGTCGCCAGCGCGATCGGCTTTTACACCATCTTCACCTTCGTCCGCCTCGAAGTGTTCAAGATGCTGCTGGGATCCTTCTTCCCGCTGGCGCTGATGATCCTCGCCGTGCTGGGCAGCATCGTCTTCGGGTTCGCGACGCCGACCGAGGCCGCGGCGCTGGGCTCGGCCGGCGGCTTCATCCTCGCCGCGGCCTACAAGCAGCTCAACTTCGGGGTGGTCAAGGAGTCGGTATTCCTGACCGCGAAAACCTCGGCCATGGTCTGCTGGCTGTTCGTCGGCTCGTCGATTTTCTCGGCCGCCTTCGCGCTGCTGGGCGGACAGAACCTGGTCGAGCAATGGGTGCTCTCGCTCAACATGACGCCGCTGCAGTTCATGCTGCTCAGCCAGTTCATCATTTTCATCCTCGGCTGGCCGCTGGAATGGACCGAGATCATCGTCATCTTCATGCCGATCTTCATTCCCCTGCTGCCGCACTTCGGCGTCGACCCGCTGTTCTTCGGCCTGCTGGTGGCGCTCAACCTGCAGACGGCCTTCCTCTCGCCGCCGGTGGCGATGGCAGCCTTCTATCTCAAGGGTGTGTCGCCGCCGCACGTGACGCTGAACCAGATCTTCGCCGGCATGATGCCCTTCATGGGTATCCAGGTCGTCGCCCTGGCAACGCTCTACATCTTCCCTGAAATCGGCATGTGGCTGCCGAAAGTGCTTTACGGGAATTGAGCGGCGGGATGAAGCCAAAGGGCCTCGTCGTGGGCGAAGTCTTTCCCGGTTCATGCCCGGTGCCACGGGACCCGAAATCCATGCCGGGCGAGGACGGGAAACCAGCCTCGACGGCTCGACCTGATCAAACCGGAGAACGCCGTCATGCCAAGATTCGCCGCCAACCTGACCATGCTGTTCAGCGAAGCGCCCTTCCTCGAGCGTTTTGAACGTGCGGCGCAAGCCGGCTTCCAGGCCGTCGAGTTCCTGTTTCCCTACGACTACCCGGCCGAGCAGCTGGAGGAACTGCTGACGCAGCACGGCCTGCAGCTGGTGCTGCACAACCTGCCCGCCGGCAACTGGGCTGCAGGCGAGCGCGGCATCGGTTGCCACCCCGACCGCGTCGATGAATTCCGCGCCGGCGTCGATCAGGCGATCGCCTATGCAACCGCGTTGGGCGTGCAGCAGCTGAACTGCCTCGCCGGAATACAGCCCGCCGGCGTTGCCGATGCCGATGCGCGCCGGACGCTCGTCGAAAACCTCAAGTTCGCCGCACCGAAACTCAAGGCCGCTGGCATCCGGCTGCTGATCGAGCCGATCAATACCTTCGATATCCCCGGCTTCTTCCTCAACCGCACACAGCAGGCGCTCGAAATCATCGCCGACGTGGGCTCCGACAACCTCTTTGTCCAGTACGACATCTACCACATGCAGCGCATGGAGGGCGAGCTGGCAAAGACCATCGAAAAAAACCTCGGCAGCATCGCCCACCTGCAATTGGCTGACAACCCGGGCCGCAACGAGCCGGGGACGGGCGAGATCAATTACCCATTCCTTTTTAGCTTCCTCGACAGGATCGGCTATCAAGGCTGGATCGGCTGCGAATACAAGCCGGCCGCCGGCACCGAAGCCGGCCTCGGCTGGGCGCGTGCATACCTCAAACAATAAGGAAAATTGACATGAACATCGGATTCATCGGCCTCGGCATCATGGGCAAGCCCATGGCCGGCCACCTCATCGCCGGCGGCCACACCGCCTGGCTCTTCAGCCGCTCGGGCGTGGCGCAGGAACTGCTCGATGCCGGAGGCAAGGGTTGCGCTTCCCCCGCCGACGTGGCCAGGAGTGCCGACATCATCTTCATGATGGTGCCGGACACCCCGGACGTCGAGAAGGTGCTGTTCGGCAAGGACGGCGTCGCCGAAGGCCTCGCGCCGGGCAAGCTCGTGGTCGACATGAGCTCGATCGCACCGCTCGCGACCAAGCAGTTCGCCGCGCGGATCAATGAACTCAAGTGCGACTATATCGACGCGCCGGTCTCGGGCGGGGAAGTCGGCGCCCGCAACGCGGCGCTGACCATCATGTGCGGTGGAACGGAGGCGGCATTCAACCGTGTCAAGCCGCTGTTCGAGCTGATGGGCAAGAACATCACCCTGGTCGGCGGCAACGGCGACGGCCAGACCTGCAAGGTCGCCAACCAGATCATCGTCGCGCTGACCATCGAGGCAGTGGGCGAGGCGCTGCTGTTCGCCTCTAGGGCCGGCGCCGATCCGGCCAGGGTGCGCCAGGCGCTGATGGGCGGCTTCGCCAACTCGCGCATCCTCGAGGTACATGGCGAGCGCATGGTCAAGCGTACCTTCAACCCGGGTTTTCGCATCGAGCTGCACCAGAAGGACCTCAACCTGGCGCTCTCCGGGGCCCGCGCCATGGGCGTGGCGCTGCCTCAGACGGCGGGAGTGGCCCAGCTGATGCAGGTCTGCGCGGCGCACGGGTTGGATC
>JADLGU010000239.1 GCA_020849155.1 Rhodocyclaceae bacterium
AAGGTCTCGACCTTCAGGCGCACCGTCTCGATCAGCCAGCGCAGGCTGCGGGCGACGGCCTGGTCGTCGTCAATGATGAAGACTGTAGCGTCGCTCATCGCGTCTCAGCAGGGTCGGGATGCGCTGAAGGGTGAAGCGGAAGGTGGCGCCGCCGCCCGCCCGCGACTCGGCGCGGATGCTGCCGCCGTGCGACTCGACGATCGAGCGGCTGATCGACAGGCCCATGCCGACGCCCTCCGGCTTGGTGGTGAAGAACTGGTCGAAGACCTGGTCGATGAGCGCGCCGTCGATGCCGGGCCCGGTGTCGATGACCTCGACCTCGACGACGTCGTTGTCCTGCTGGACGCTGCGGATCACCACTTCCCGGCGCGGCGAGCGGGCCTCGTCCATCGCCTCCATGGCGTTGCGCACCAGGTTGCTGATCACCTGCTCGACCATGATCGAGTCGGCCCAGACCCGGGGCTGCTCGGGCGCCAGCTGCAGCGTCACCACCGCCTCGTGCTGGCGCGCCTCCAGCTCGGTGAACTTCGCCACGCTGCGCACCACCTGGTTGATGTCGACGGCCGTCATGCGCGGCTCGCTCTTGCGCACGAAGTCGCGCACGTGGCGCATGATCTCGCCGGCGCGCTCGGCCTGCTCGCAGACCTCCTCGAGCGGCTCGATCAGGTCGGCCGGCGTCACGTCGCCATTGCGCAGCCGGCGGATGCAGCCGCGGGCGAAGTTGGCGATCGCCGAGAGCGGCTGGTTGAGCTCGTGGGCCAGGCCGGTGGCCATCTCGCCCATGGTCGACAGGCGGGCCACGCGGGCCAACTCGGTCTGGTGACGCCGCCCCTGCTCCTCGGCCCACTTGTGCTCGGTGATGTCGCGGGTGATGCCCAGCAGGGCATAGACGGCGCCGCGCGCATCGCGCAGGGGCACGGCGTGCGTTTCCATCCAGGCCGTGCGGCCCTTGAGGGTGATCGACTTGAACTCGTAGACCACCGCCTCGCCCTCGAAGACCCGGCGCATGTTCTCGCGATAGATCTCCTTGTATTCCTGCGCCACCACGCTGTAGATCTTGCGGCCGACGATGTCTTCCGGCCGTTCGGCGTCCACCAGCCTGAGCCCGGCCGGATTGATCTCCAGGACCGTGCCGTCGGCGGCCTGCAGCTTGACGCACTCGGGCTCGGATTCGATGATGGTGCGCAGCCGGTATTCGTTCTCCTGCAGGCGGTCGAGGATGCCCTGGTGCTGGCCTTCCTTGTCCCGCAGGCGCTGCTGCGCCTCGCGCAGGCGCAGCAACAGGTAGGCGAAGCCGATCAGCGCCAGCACCAGGCCCCCGCCCAACGCCACCAGCCCCAGCAAAAAAAATTCTTGATCCATGCCGATCACTTCGGGTCGATCCCAGGTTTCCGGCCACCATATCAGGCTGCGCCCTCGTGGCAATCGGGGACATCCTCAGGCGGGATAAGTAAACACCCCAACCGGCCGCGCAGCCTGGCCGCCGAACCAATGATAGACGTTCCCGGCCGGCCCGGCCCCGTTTCCCGGGCGGATTTTCGCTCCGGGCCATCCCTGGCGGAATGCCCATGCGATAATCCGGCCGTGGCCCAGCCGGCCATCGACCCTCTCAGTCCGCCACAGGAGATCCCCATGAAAAAACTCGTTCCCGCCCTGGCCCTGTCCCTGCTCGCCGCCCCCGCCCTCGCCGGCGACATGAAAGCCGGCCTCTGGGAGATGAAGACCATCCGGCAAGTCGTCGACGGGCAGGACATGCAGGCGCAGATGCGGCAGATGCAGCAGCAGATGGCCAGCCTGCCGCCGGAGCAGCGCAAGCAGATGGAGGCCATGATGGGCCGCCAGGGCATCGGCATGGGCGCCGGCGGCGCCATGCGGATGTGCATCAGCGAGGAAATGGCCAAACGCGATGCGCCGGTGCTCGACCCCGACGGGCAATGCCAGCCGGCCAAGGTCAGCCGCAGCGGCAACACCGTGCGCTACGAGATCGACTGCATGATGGAGGGGCGCCGCAGCCAGGGCAAGGGCGAGAGCACCTTCTCCGGCAACAGCGTGCATTCGCGCATGGACATGGTGACGATGGACGCCTCGGGCCGCCACACCATGCAGAGCGAATCGCAGATGACCTATCTCGGGCCGGATTGCAAGGGCCTGGCGCCGGTCGGCGCCGGCCGCCGGCGCTAAGCCGGTTCAGGCCGCCGGCCAGCGCCCGGAACGCAGCGCGTAGTCGAGTGCCAGGCCGGCGAAGACCGCCGCGCCGACCCAGTTGTTGTCGAGGAAGGCGCGGAAGCAGGCCATCCGCTCGCGGCCGCGGATCCAGAAATAGTGGCGCAGCATCATGCCGCCCGCCACCGCCAGCCCGGCGTAGAAGATGAGGCCGCGCCCCGCCTGGGCGCCGACCCAGGCCAGGATCGCCAGCGCGATGGCGTAGCTGCCCATCACCGCCGCCACGTCATGGCGGCCGAAGGTGATGGCCGAGGTCTTGATGCCGATCTTCAGGTCGTCCTCGCGATCGACCATGGCGTAGCAGGTGTCGTAGCCGATGGCCCAGAAGATGTTCGCCGCCAGCATCGCCCAGGCCAGCGGCGGCACCTGGAACTGCTGGGCGGCGAAGGCCATCGGGATGCCGAAGCCGAAGGCAATCCCGAGATAGGCCTGCGGAATCGCCAGGAAGCGCTTGGTCAGCGGATACGTCGCCGCCAGGAACAGCGCCACCACCGAGAGCGCCCACACCAGCTTGTGCAGCGGCAGGATGAGCAGGAAGGCGCACAGGGTCAGCACGACGGCGAGCCCGATCGCCTCACGCTCGCGGATGATGCCCGCGGCCAAGGGGCGATTCTTGGTGCGCTCGACATGCGGATCGAAGTGGCGGTCGGCGTAGTCGTTCATCACCACGCCGGCCGAGCGCATCAGCAGCGTGCCCAGCGCGAAGATCCAGACGATGAACAGGCTCGGCATCCCCTCCGCCGCGATCCACACCGCCCACATCGTCGGCCACAGCAGGAGCAGCGTGCCGATCGGCTTGTCGAGCCGCATCAGGCGTTCGTAGGCGTCGAGGCGCTGGCGCAGGGTGAGTTCGGACATGGGGCG
>JADLGU010000240.1 GCA_020849155.1 Rhodocyclaceae bacterium
GCGAGGCCGGGCGGGCCTTCCGCCGCAACGCCGAGCGCATCGTCCGCGAGGGCGGCTTCGCCGGCTACGACATCCTGGCCTACAACGAGGGCATCGAATCGGAGCTGATCGGCGCCTACCGCGTCGCCGAGGGGACCATCCGGGTGCAGCCGCGCCCGGCCGCCCTCAGCGGCCGGCCAGCAACACCGCCCTGAACGCCTCGAAGCCCTGGCCAAATAATCCTTCGAGCGCCGGCGCGAAGTAGGGCATCGACAGCGCCAGCACGACGAAGCCGGCCATCAAAGTGATGGGAAAACCGACGGCGAAGAGGTTCAGTGTCGGCGCCACCTTGGTCAGCACCCCGAGCGCGATGTTGGCCACCAGCAGCGTGCCGACCAGCGGCAGGGCCAGCAGCAGGCCGATGCCGAAGATCATGCCGGCCCAGCGCAGCAGGGCGCCCCAGCCGGCCGCCGGAAAGGCCGCCGTGCCGATCGGCAGCAGGGTGAAGCTCTCGGCCAGCAGCCCCAGGGTCATCAGATGCCCGTCCAGGGCAAGAAAGATCAGCAGCGCCAGCAAGCCCGCCAGTTCCGCCACGATCGGCAGCTGGGCAGCATTCTGCGGGTCGTAGAAGACCGCGAAGCCGAGGCCCATCTGCAGGCCGATCAGTTCGCCGGCGAGATCGATGCCGGCGAAGACCACCCGCAGGGTGAAGCCCAGGGCCAGGCCGATCAGGCTCTGCTGGAGCAGCACCGCCAGCCCGGTCCAGGAAGCCGGCGCCAGCGCCGGCAGCGGCGGCAGGGCCGGCGCCACGGCCAGTGTGACGGCCAGGCCGAGAGCCAGCTTGATGCGCATCGGCAGGGCGGCGTTGTTGAACACCGGCGCCGCGGCAATCAGGCCGAGGATGCGCGCCAGCGGGAACAGGAACGCGGCGATCCAGGCCTCGAGCTGGGCATCGGTGATGCTGAGCATGGCTCAGCCGATGAGGCCGGGAATGCTTTCGAACAGCCGACGCATGTAGTCGGTCAGCACGGTCAGCATCCAGGGGCCGGCCAGCACCAGGGTGAGGAACATGGCGATCAGCTTCGGCACGAAGGAAAGCGTCATCTCGTTGATCTGGGTGGCCGCCTGGAAGATGCTCACCACCAGGCCGGTGACCAGGGCGGCGAGCATCATCGGCGTGGCCACCAGCAGGGTGACCTCGATGGCGACGCGGCCGATCTCGATGACGGCGGAAGGGGTCATGATGCTGCCTCCGCCGGGCAGCCCCAAGGAGGCAGCAAGCCAGCAACCGGAAGCTGCGCCTCGCGCAGCTGAACTTTCGTTACCCCTTTCCTTGGGAAAGGGGGTAGGGGATAGGTCGTCATGTTCCAAAACTCTGAGCGAGCGAGCCGACGATCAGGTTCCAGCCGTCGACCAGCACGAACAGCATGATCTTGAAGGGCAGGGAGACGATCACCGGCGACATCATCATCATGCCCATCGACATCAGCACCGTGGCCACCACCATGTCGATGATCAGGAAGGGGATGAAGACGATGAAGCCGATCTGGAAGGCCGTCTTCAGCTCCGAGGTGACGAAGGCCGGGATCAGGATGCGCATCGGCAGGTCCTCGGCCTTGTCGACTTTCGGCGCGTTGCCGATGCGCGAGAACAGGCCGAGATCGGTGCTGCGGGTCTGCTTCAGCATGAAGGCCTTCAGCGGCCCCGCGCCGCGCTCCAGCGCCTCGTTGAAGGAAATGCGGTTCTCCGCCATCGGCTGGTAGGCCTCGGCATAGATCTTCTCGGCCACCGGCGCCATCACGAAGAAGGTGAGGAACAGGGCCAGCCCGACCAGCACCTGATTGGGCGGCGAACTCTGGGTGCCGAGGGCATGGCGCAGCAGCGACAGCACGATGATGATGCGGGTGACGGAGGTCATCATCAGCAGCATCGCCGGCAGGAAGGTCAGCGCCGTGATGAACAGCAGGGTCTGGATCGACAGCGTGTAGGTCTGCCCGCCGCCGGCCGAAGGCGTGCTGGTGAGGGCCGGCAGGCCCTGCGCCAGCGCGGCCGGCGCGGCCAGCAGCAGGAGCGGAGGAAGCAGCAGCGGCAGCCAGCGTTCAGCCCGCATTCCTGCGCTCCATGACCTGCTTCAGCCAGCCGCCGAAATCCTTGCCGGCCGGCGCCGGCGGCGCCTCGGCCAGCCGGCCCCTGGGCAGCTGGTGCAGGGCGCTGACCTGGCCGGGCGCCACGCCGATCACCAGCCAGGTGTCCTCCACTTCCAGCAGCACCACCCGCTCGCGCGGCCCGACGGCGGCGCCGGCGATCACCCGCAGCGCGCCGGCCGCCGCGCCGCGCGGGGCGGAGAGGCGCTTGAGCAGCCAGAGGGCGCCGACGATCGCGGCGATCACCACGCCCAGCCCGATGAACACCTGCAGCAGGCCGGCGCCGGCATCCGGCAGGCCGACCGGCGCCGCCTGCGCCAGCGCGGCGCCCGGCAAGGCGGCAAAGAACAGGAGGAAAATTTTGCGCATGGCGGCAGAGTACTGCCGCCGGCGCGGGGCTGAGACGGGGATTAAGCGGCGAAAATCGCCGCTATTCGCTGGGGATACTCAGCGGTTCAGCTTCCGCATCCGCTCGCCCGGGGTGATGATGTCGGTCAGGCGGATGCCGAACTTGTCGTTCACCACCACCACCTCGCCCTGGGCGATCAGGGTGCCGTTCACCAGCACGTCCATCGGCTCGCCGGCCAGGGCGTCGAGCTCGACCACCGAGCCGTGCGCCAGCTGCAGCAGGTTGCGGATCGAGATCCTGGTGCGGCCCAGCTCGACGGCCATCTGCACCGGGATGTCGAGGATCATGTCGAAGTCCTGCATCGCCGCCGCCTTGGCGCCTTCGCCCAGGGGCTGGAAGATGTCGGCGGGCTTGGCCTGGGCCTCGGCGGTTGCCTGTTCGCCCATGGCGGCGGCCCAGTCGTCGGCGCTGACCTGATCTGCGGTTTCGTTTTCAGCCATGCTGTTCTCCTATCGTCTGTCGGCGCCGTCGGGGGTGATGAAGCGCTCCACCTTCAGCGCGTATTGGCCGTTCTGCAGGCCGTAGCGGCATTCCATGACCGGGACATGGTCGACCTCGGCGCTGAGGGTCTCCTCGACGTTGAACGGGATCACGTCGCCGGCCTTCAGGTTGAGGATCCGCCCCAGGGTGATCTGCGAGCGGCCGAGCATGGCCACCAGCTCCACCTCGGCGGTCTGCAGCTGGCGGGTCAGGGTGCCGATCCAGCGCTTGTCCGAGACCAGGTGGTCGCTCTGCATGGAGCTGTAGAGGATGTCGCGGATCGGCTCGACCATCGAGTAGGGCAGGCACAGGTGCATCTCCGCCGTCGAGCCGGAGAATTCCAGCGAGATGGTGTAGGCGACGACGATTTCGCTGGGGGTGGCGATGTTGGCGAACTGCGAGTTCATTTCCGAGCGGATGTATTCCAGGTTCAGCTGGTAGACCGGCTTCCAGGCCTTTTCCATCTCGGTGAACACCACCTTTAGCAGGCCCTGGATGATGCGTTGCTCGGTGGGCGTGAAGTCGCGCCCCTCGACCCGGGTGTGGAAGCGGCCGTCGCCGCCGAACATATTGTCCACCACCAGAAACACCAGGTTCGGGTCGAAGACGATCATGCCGATGCCGCGCAGCGGCTTGAAGTGCACCAGATTGAGGTTGGTCGGCACCACCAGATTGCGGATGAACTCGCTGTACTTCTGCACGCGGATCGGGCCTAGCGAGATTTCCGTGGAGCGGTGCATGTAGTTGAACAGGCCGATGCGCAGGTAGCGGGCGAAGCGCTCGTTGATGAGTTCGAGCGTCGGCATGCGGCCGCGCACGATGCGCTCCTGGCGGCCGATGTCGTAGGTGCGGACACCGCCGCTTTCCACCTCCTTCGTCGGTTCGTCGGTTTCGCCCGTGACACCCTTCAGCAGGGCGTCGACTTCATCCTGGGAGAGGAAATCTTGAGCCATGGCTACTGGATGATGAAGGAGGTGAAATACACGCTTTGCACCGGGTCGTCGGCCGCCGCCTTGGAGAGTGTGGTGGCGGACTTGGCTGCGGCCGGCGGTGGGGCCGGAGCGGCCGCCGGGGCAGCGGTCGCGGCATCGGCCGCTGGTGCCATGCCCTCCTGGGGCTTGGCTTCCTCAGGCTTGGCGGGCTCGTCTGTCGGCTTGGCCTCCGCAGAGGACGGGGTTTCTTCGTCGGCTTTCGGCACATCGAGCACCACCGGCTTGACCGGCTTCCCGGCGGCGGCGAGGAGTATGTTGTTGGCGGTCTGTCGCATTTCCTCGGCCAATCGTTCGCGCCCCTCTGCCGAGGCGATCTGCGAGGGCTTCTTCGACGAAATCAGGGTCAGGGTGCGGTGCCGCACCTCGGGCATGTATTGCTTGACGACGTCGGCGGCGGCCTGGTCGAGTACCTTGAGGGTGGCGGCCACCTGCAGGTATTGGTCGCCCTGTTCCGTCGTCAGGTTCACCGTGAAGGCGTCGAGCGGCACGAAGACCGGCGGCTTGAGCGGCTGCGGCTTGGCCTGCTGCTGGGCGGCTTGCTCGCCCTCGCCCTTGCCCTTGAAGACGAAGAACCAGGTCGCGCCGCCGCCGGCGGCCAGCAGCACCACCAGGCCGATGATCAGCGGCAGCTTGCTTTTCTTCTTCGGCTGCTCGCCTTCGCCCTCTACTTCGGCTTCGGGCTTCTTTTCGTCTTTTTTGGCCGGGGCTTTCGCCATGTTTTACTCCTGGATCGGATTCCTCATTATGTCCGTCGGGTCGGTCATATCAAGCGGCGATATGCGGGCGATCAGGGCCGCAATTCAGGCAAAGGTGTCGACCAGGCCATTGCCGCGCCGCGCCCACTGGGACGCAGCGGCGGGCGCTTCGCCGCGGCGGGTCTCGCCGCGCGCCTCGACTGTTTCCTGCTCGCGGCCGTTCCGCGGCGATTCGGCATTGACGCTGGCCTGACCGAGGGTGATGCCGGCATCGGCCAGGATTTCCCGCAGGCGCGGCAGAGCCTGTTCCAGGGCCTCGCGGGCTGCCGGGCTGGCGGCGACGAAGCTGGCATTGGTCTGTTCGCCGTTCATCGTCAGGGTGACATCCACCTTGCCCATCTGGGGCGGGGTCAGGGTCAGTTCGGCGCGGCTCTCCGAGCGGTTCACCATCCAGACGACCTTCTGCCCGACCTCGGCATCCCAGCCGCGGGCGCCGACTGGAGTGTCGATGCGCGAGGCGGCCGGCGCCTCGGCTGTCCGGCTGGAATGGACCAGCGGCGCCGCCGCATGTTCGACGGCCGCAGCGGGCAGGGTTGTGTCGGCCGCCGCGACAAGGCGCGGTTCCGGGGCGGCACGGCTGTCGGTCGGGGCGGCCGGCGTCGAGAATTCGATGGCGGGGCGTCCCGATGGTTGCGGGTTCGGCAGGGAAGGCTGGTCGCCCGCTGCGGCCAAGGGTAGCTTGGCCGTCTGGACCGGCTGACCGGCAGCTGGCAGATCGGGATCGTTGGCAGGTTGCGCCGCGGCAGCAATTGGCAAGTCGGCCGGCTGGCTGGCGACCGGCAGGGTGGCTGCGGGATTCAGGGCCGGCGCCTCGGCCGGCTGTTCCAAGGCGCTGGCCAGGGGCGCCGCCGGCGCAGGCAGGATCGCGGCGATGGCGGGCAGCAGGCTGGACAAATCCGGCACCGTCGGCAGCGCGTCCGCCGGCGCCGGGTCCGTTCCGGCGGAGGTGGATGGCAGGAGGGCGGCAAGATTTTCTGCGGCAGCGACATCTTTTGCCGGTGTGTCGATCTGCGCCTTGAGCACTGCGGCGAAGTCCAGCCCCCCGTCGGCGGCCCCGGCGGCCTCGGCGGCATCGCCAGCGGCCGGGGCGCTCGAAGCGGAAGCGGGGGCGAGGTTGGGCATGGCGGGCGGGGCGACCGACATCTGGGTCATGGCTGGCTCCTGGCGAATACGGGGTTCATGCCCTGAATCAGCAAGCGCCGTGCCAGAAGAATCGAATGGGGGTGCGGCAGAGCGGCCGGCCGGGCCGCGGCGGAGATCAGTCCTTGGCCAGGGGGCCGCGGGCGGCGTGCTCGTCCTGGGCGCGCTGCTCCTGTCGGGCCTCGCTGCGCCCCTCGTTGGCCTTGTGGCGCTGCGACAGGGTGTCGAAGGCCTTGACCCGGTTGCGTTTGTCCAGCCATTCCCGTTGCCCGTTCTCCGTGCGTTGCCGCGAGCTCTCGACCAGCAGGCGCTGCTGGGCGATGGCCTCGTCGAGCCGGCCCAGGAAGGACTGATAGTTGGCCCACTCGTCGCGGCCTAGTCCGTTCTGCGCCGCCTGGCGGAAACGCGCCTCGTATTCCCCGCGGTACTGCTCGAGCAGTTCCAGGGTCTTGCCCACTTCCTGCTCGCTGGCCAGCAACTGGCCGAGCTGGCGCGCCGCATCGTCCATGCGGAGGTGCGACAGATCCAGCAGCGACTGCAGGGGAAAAGCCTTCATCCGGCTGCTCCAGACAACTATTACGGGGGAAAAACGCTTTTACTTTAGCAGGATTGAGAAAGATTACTGTGAATTCCGTTACGGTTCTAGGCCGAACAGACGGTGCACCTTGAGGACCGCATCCTGGTAGGTTTCCCGCTCGTGCATGTCCTGCTGCAGGAAGGCCTCGAAGCCAGGCTGCATGGCGATGGCCTGGTCGATGGTCGGGTCGGAGCCGGCGACATAGGCGCCCACCGAAATCAGGTCGCGCGAGCGCTGGTAGCGCGAGTAGAGGTGCTTGAAGCGCCGCACCACGTCGAGATGCAGCGGCTTGACCAGGCTGGTCATGGCGCGCGAGATCGAAGCCTCGATGTCGATGGCCGGGTAGTGGCCCTGCTCGGCCAGCGGGCGCGACAGGACGATGTGGCCGTCGAGGATGGCGCGCGCCGCGTCGGCGATCGGGTCCTGCTGGTCGTCGCCCTCGGCCAGCACGGTGTAGAAGGCGGTGATCGAGCCGCCGCCCTCCGGCCCGTTGCCGGCCCGCTCGACCAGCTGCGGCAGGCGGGCGAACACCGAGGGCGGATAGCCGCGCGTCA
>JADLGU010000241.1 GCA_020849155.1 Rhodocyclaceae bacterium
CATCCGAAGTCCAAGCATTTCTGGGCCGACGCGCCGCAGAACCCGGACAAGGACCTGGCCGAATCCGTCGCCGTCTGGAGCATGTCGGATCTGTCCAAGCCCAAGGCCGTGTTGAACGTGGCCAAGGATTCCGGCCTGCCGCCGACCAAGGCGACCAAGCGTGCCGTGCATCCGGAGTACAGCGCCGACGGCAAGGAAGTCTGGATCTCCCTGTGGGGCGGCAAGACCGACCAGTCCGCCATCGTCGTGTATGACGACGCCACACTCGCCGTAAAGAAGGTGATTACCGATCCCAAGATGATCACCCCGACCGGCAAGTTCAACGTCTACAACACCATGAAGGACATCTTCTAAGCGATCGAAACTTGATCGACAGCAAGGATAAGGGGGCGTAAGCCCCCTTATCATGTAGGCCTTTAGAAACCACTGACGGCATAGGGGAAAGTTTCATGGCTGACAATGAAAAATCAGGGTTCTTGGCAATGCTGCGGCGGCCGAGTGCGAAGTACTCGCTGCTGAGCCTTCTGGTCGTGGGCTTTTTCTCCGGCATCTTCTTCTGGGGTGGTTTCAATACCGGAATGGAGGCGACCAACACCCTCGATTTTTGCATCGGTTGTCACGAAATGCGCGACAACGTCTATCAGGAATACAAGAAGACCATCCACTACACCAACCGGACCGGCGTACGGGCCGTATGTTCCGATTGCCACGTGCCCAAGGACTGGACGCACAAGATGATCCGCAAGATCCAGGCAAGCAAGGAGGTCTGGGGCAAGATCACCGGCGTCATCGATACCCCGGAAAAATTCGAGGCTCACCGCCTGCAACTGGCGGAGAACGAGTGGGCGCGCATGAATGCCAACGACTCGCGCGAATGCCGCAACTGCCACAGCTTCGACGGCATGGATGTAGAAAAGCAGAAGCTGCGCGGCGCCAAGATGCACAAGATCGGCATCGCCGAGAAAAAGACCTGTATCGACTGCCACAAGGGCATCGCCCACAACAAGCCGAAAGGCATGAAGGAGGACGATGACGAGTAAGCTTCGGCTTCCCTCGGATCGTCACAATCCCACCACGCATTCGTTCGAAAGGAGCATTCCATGAGCAAGTCCATCGTTTCCACCGCTGTTGCCGGCGTTCTGCTCGCCCTCGGTTCCCACGCGGCGATCGCGGCTCCGGACTGGGGCAAGGTGCCCAAGCGCGACATTCAGGTCTTCCACCCCGGCGTGGCGACCATCGAATGGATCACCAAGAAGTCCGACCACAGCGGTACCGCCGGCTTGCGCAAGGGTGAGTCCTGCGTCGGCTGCCACGAAGAGAAGGGCGGACTGAACTTCAACATGAAGCGTCTTGCCGATGCCAAGGAACTGGAGCCCAAGGGCGCGCCGAAGACCCTGAACTTCCCGGTCGCCGTGCAGGCAGCCTATGACGCCGGCAATCTCTACGTCCGCCTCAGCTTCAAGGCGCCGGCCGGTGGCGCGGACAAGGGTGACAAGGACAACGACGTCAAGGCCACGCTCCTCTTCGGCGACGCCAAGGTGCCGCAGGGCGCCCAGGTCGGTTGCTGGGCCACCTGCCACACCGACGCCCGCACCATGCCCGGCGCCGACGAAAAGAAGACCAAGTACACCAAGGAAGGCGCCTACGAACTGGTGCAGTGGGCATCCAAGGGCAACAAGGTCTCCGACGGCAGCGTCACCACCGAGCGCAAGATGAGCGGCGGCTCGACCGGTGCCAAGGTCGAGGGCGGCAAGAGCGGCGACACTTACACGCTGACGTTCACGCGCAAGAATCCGGGCGAAGGCAAGACCGTGCCTTTCGGCTTCGCGATCCACTCCGACCATGCCAGCGGTCGCTTCCACCATGTGTCCATGGGCTATTCCCTGGGCATTGGCGCCGACGGCGACATCAAGGTGACCAAGCAGTAATTCGGGTTGCTCCCCGCCGTGAGCGGCTTGGCTTGGTCGATTCGAGGAGTGCCGGCACTGCCGGCACTCTTTTCCGTTTTTGCCGCCGCCCGGCAGTCGGTGCTGTTTCCGGCGGAAAGCGGGCTTGAGTCGACGCACATGTTTCCCGGTGAAGTTTGGGAGCGTCGCTTTCCGGCCTCCGGCCGATGCGAATATGCCTGCGGACCGCACCCGGAAATGAATGGGGTGGTCCATGTCGAATAGCGGCATCGCCGGGCCTGCCGCCGCCGTGCTGCTGGCCGGCGCAACGCTGGCGGCGGCCGAGCCGTCGCCGATGCGCCAGAAGGAACTGATCCACATGGTGCGCCAGGATTGCGGCTCCTGCCATGGCATGACGCTGCGGGGCGGGCTGGGTCCGGCGCTGCTGCCGGCGACTCTCGCCGACAAGCCGGTGGACGGCCTGGTCGCCACCATCATTGGCGGCCGCGCGGGCACGGCGATGCCGCCTTGGCACCGCTTTCTGGCCGAGGACGAAGCGCGGTGGATCGTCGCCCGCCTGATGGAAGGCTTTCCCCAGTGAGTTCGGCCGCGCGCCTGGTCTGGCTGGTCGCCGCCACCCTGTTGCTGGCGGCCTGCGCCGGCGCACCCTTGCGCGGCACCGGCGACCTTGGCCTGGTCATCGAGCGCGCCAGCGGCCATGTCACCCTGGTCAGTACCACCAGTCGCTCCGCCTATGCTCGCATCGGCGGCCTGGGCGACCTCTCGCATGCCTCGGTGGTGTATTCGCG
>JADLGU010000242.1 GCA_020849155.1 Rhodocyclaceae bacterium
CTGGAGAAGTTCGCCGAGCGCGTCATGGTCGGCAAGACCATGAACGCCGGCCAGACCTGCATCGCGCCGGACTACGTGCTGGTGCCGGCCGGCCGGGCGCGCGAGTTCGTTGCCGCCGCGCGCCGGGTGGTCGACGCCTGCTACCCGGACATCCTGCGCACGCCGGACTATTCCTCGATCATCGGCGAGCGCCACTTCAAGCGCCTGCACGGCCTGGTCGAGGACGCCCGCGGGCAGGGCGCCGAGGTGGCGCCGCTCTCCGCCGCGCCGGCGCCCGACGCGGCGACGCGGCGCATCCCGCCGCTGGCGCTGCTCAACGTCACCGACGCCATGCAGGTGATGCAGGAGGAGATCTTCGGCCCGATCCTGCCGGTGGTCGGCTACCGCGACCTCGACGAGGCGATTCGCTACGTCAATTCGCGGCCGAACCCGCTGGCGCTGTACGACTTCGACAACGACCGCGGCCGCGTCGACCGGGTGCTGGAGAACACGCTTTCGGGCGGCGTCACCGTCAACGACACCCTCCTGCACATCGCCCAGGACAACCTGCCCTTCGGCGGCGTCGGCGAGAGCGGCAAGGGCCACTACCACGGCTTCGAGGGCTTCGAGACCTTCTCGAAGAAGAAGGCGGTGTTCTTCCAGTCGGGCGTGAACGGCATCGGCCTGTTCAAGCCGCCCTACGGCAAGTTGTTCGAGCGCATGGTGAGGCTGCTGCTGCGGTGATCACCCGGCGTCAATTCATCAAGGCGGGACTGGTCGGCGGCTTGGCGCTGTCGGCGGCGGGGTACTTCTACGCCCGCAGCCAGAAGGAGGCGCCTGCCTCCGCCGTGCCGCGCAGACCGACTTTTCAGGAGCGGGCCATCGTGGCCGCCATCGTGCCGGCGGTGCTCGCCGGCGCCCTGCCGCCGGCGGGCGAGGCGCGCCGCGAGGCCATCGCCCGCACCGTGGACGGCGTCGGCGTCGCCATCGCCGGCCTCTCGGCGGCGGCGCAGAAGGAACTCGACGAATTGTTCGCCCTGCTCGGCTTCGCGCCGGCCCGCCTGCTGCTTGCCGGCCTGTGGCCGGGCTGGGAGACGGCTTCCGTCGACGACGTCGCCGCCTTCCTGCAGGGCTGGCGCGAAAGCCGCCTGGGGCTGCTGCGCAGCGCCTACGCCGCGCTGCACGACCTGGTGCTGGGCGCCTGGTACGGCACCCCCGCAACTTGGGAGGCCATCGGCTATCCCGGCCCGCCGGAAATACTATAAATGAAAACGACCTATCCCCCGTCCCCTTTCCCGAGGAAAGGGGTGACGCTGGTTCAGCCGCTACGCGGCTTCCATTTCGTTGACTTCAGCCCTCCTTGGGGCGGCCCGGCGGAGGGCTGAGTGAGAGACCCATTCCTCGAAGGCATGAGCCAGGGCTGGCAGGTGATCGATGCCTCGCGCCTGGTGGCCGAGCGCACGCTGGAGGCCGACGTGGCCATCGTCGGCAGCGGCGCCGGCGGCGGCATCGCCGCCGAGATCCTGGCCAAAGCCGGCCTCAAGGTGGCGATCATCGAGGAAGGGCCGCTGAAAACCTCCAGCGACTTCAAGCTGCGCGAGGCCGACGCCTATCCGCAGCTCTACCAGGAGTCGGCGGCGCGCAAGACCAGGGACAAGGCCATCAACATCCTGCAGGGCCGCTGCGTCGGCGGCTCGACGACGGTGAACTGGACCAGCAGCTTCCGCACGCCGCCCACCACGCTCGCCCACTGGCAGCGCGAGTACGGCCTGAAGGCGCTCAGCGTCGAGGGCCTGGCGCCCTGGTTCGACGCCATCGACCGGCGCCTCAACATCCGCTACTGGGATCAGAGTCCCAACGAGAACAACAAGCTGCTGCGCGAGGCCGCCTGGAAGCTGGGGGTCTCGGTGGCGCCGATGCGCCGCAACGTCAAGGGCTGCTGGAACCTCGGCTACTGCGGCGTGGGCTGCCCGACCAACGCCAAGCAGTCGATGCTGGTGACGACCATCCCCGCCGCATTGGCCCAGGGCGGCGTGCTGGCGCACCACTTGCGCGCCGAGCGCCTGATCCTGCAGGGCGGGCGCGTCGAGGCGCTGGAATGCCGGGCCATGCAGCCGGAAGGCATCCATCCGCTGCCGTACCGCGTGCGCGTCAAGGCCAAGCATTTCGTGCTGGCGGCCGGCGCCATCGGCACGCCCGGCCTGCTGCTCCGTAGCGGCGCGCCCGACCCGAGCGGGCTGCTCGGCAAGCGCACCTTCCTGCATCCGACCACGGTGGCGGCGGCGCTGATGGACCACGAGGTGCGCGGCTATGCCGGCGCGCCGCAGACCATCTATTCCGACCATTACCTCGACAACGCGGCGGTCGACGGCCCGATCGGCTACAAGCTGGAAGTGCCGCCGATGCATCCGGTGCTGTTCTCCACCACCCTGCAGGGCTTCGGCGCGGCGCATGCGCAACTGATGCGCGAGTTCGCCAAATCGCACGCCATGCTGGCGCTGCTGCGCGACGGCTTTCACCCCGCCAGTCCGGGCGGCACGGTGCAGCTCGGCGACAATGGCGCGCCGCTGCTCGACTACCCGATCACGGATTTCGTCTGGGAGGGCGTGCGCCGCTCCTGGCTGGCGATGGCCGAGCTGCAGTTCGCCGCCGGGGCGAAGCAGGTGTTCATCGTGCACGAGCAGTGCGCGGGCTATTCCAGCTGGGCGGAGGCCAAGGAGGGCATTTCCCGGCTGCCGCTGAAGCCGCACCTGGCGCGGGTGGTGAGCGCCCATGTGATGGGCGGCTGCGGCATGGCGGCGGAAGAGAAGCGCGGGGTCACCGACGACGTCGGCCGCTATCGCGGGCTCGGCAACCTGACGGTGGGCGACGGCTCGCTGTTTCCCACAAGCATCGGCGCAAACCCGCAGCAGTCGGTGTATGCTCTGGCGGCGCGCAACGCCAGCCGGGTGGCCGCAGAGATGACCAAACAGCCGGCGCCGGCGCTGGCCGGAACGATTGATCCTCCCTCTCCCCCGCAAGCGGGGGAGAGGGCCGGGGGAGAGGGGGAAAATGACCGCGACA
>JADLGU010000243.1 GCA_020849155.1 Rhodocyclaceae bacterium
CGAGAAGCTGGTGATGCGCATCTTCGATCCTGAGGTGCTGGTGCGCGATTTCGCCGACCTCGGCTTCAGCGACGACGACAAGGCGCGCTGGAGCCAGATGACCGGCCAGCCCAACGGCATCATCCTGGTGACCGGGCCGACCGGCTCGGGCAAGACCACCACCCTGTACTCGACCCTCAAGCAGCTGGCCACCCCGGAGGTCAATGTCTGCTCCATCGAGGACCCGATCGAGATGATCGAGTCCTCCTTCAACCAGGTGCAGGTGCAGACCAACATCGACATGACCTTCGCCGCCGGGGTGCGGGCGCTGATGCGCCAGGATCCGGACATCATCATGGTCGGCGAGATCCGCGACCTGGAGACGGCCGACATGGCGGTGCAGGCGGCGCTGACCGGCCACCTGGTGCTGTCCACCCTGCACACCAACGACGCGCCCTCGGCGGTGACCCGGCTGCTCGACCTGGGGGCGCCGGCCTACCTGCTCAACGCCACGCTGCTCGGGGTGATGGCCCAGCGCCTGGTCCGCACGCTCTGCCCGCACTGCAAGAAGGCCGAGCCGATCAGCCGCGAGGAGGAGGAGATCTGGCAGGCCATGGTGGCGCCCTGGAAGGCCACCCGGCCGCAGCAGATCCATCATCCGGTGGGCTGCCTGGATTGCCGCATGACCGGCTACCTCGGGCGGGTCGGCCTCTACGAGATCATGCTGCTGACCCCCGAGCTGCGCAAGCTGATCAACCCGGCCACCGAGATCGCCAGGGTGCGCGAGCAGGCCTATCGGGAGGGCATGAAGCCGCTGCGCATCTCCGGCGCGATGAAGGTCGCCGCCGGCCTCACCACCCTGCAGGAAGTGCTGCAGGTCGCGCCCCCGGCTCAGAGCGAGTAACGACCATCCCCCCGCCCCTTCCCCAGGAAGGGGGCGACGGGTGTTCGCTTCGCTCCATGTTGTTGGCTTGCCCCGCCTAGTAGCGGTTGCCGCCGCTTTGGAACGGCGGCCAGCGGCCGACGGCATTCTCCAGCATGGTCAGTTCGGCGTCGTTGTGGTTGATCACCGTGGCCGGCGCCATCATCTTGTCGCCCGTGGCGTTGATGTAGATCGGATGCTCGTGGTGGGTGGTGCGGATGGTTTCCTTCTGTTTCGGATCGCCCGTCGGCACCGCCTCGGCCTCGCCATAGCACAGGCAGAAGTAGGTGCGGGCCGCCTCGGCCTCGATGTAGCAGCCGGTGCCGCGGATGCCGATGGTGGCGGTCGGCGTGGCGAGCTGCAGGTTGCGGGCTTTCTCGCGGCCCTTGCCGAAGACACTGAGGACCTTTCCCGTGATGATCCGCATCACCTGGGCGCCGGCGTTGTCCTCGAAGGTGATCTTGGTCTTTTCCCGCTGCAGGAAGGCGTCGGGGCCGATGATGTAGACGGCCTCGGCGCCTTCGCCGGTCATCACCGTCTGGCCCGGCTTGATGTTCATGCCGATCGAGGCGCGGGTGTTGTCGACGCCGACCGGTCCCTGGATGCGGCGGAAGCCGGGGGTGGCCGGCAGCGAGCCGGCGGATAGGGCCTCGCTGATCAGGCCGACAATGCCGCCGGCGCCAAGCGCCCCGGTGGCGGCCAGCTTGAGCAGCGTTTGGCGGCGGGCAAGGCGTTCGATGTCTTGTGGGTCCATGTCGTTCTCCGTTCGGGGGTCGCTATTGTCGCTCATTTGCTGAGCAGGCGCATGGCCCGCTCGAGGCCTTCCAGGGTCAGCGGGAACATCCTGCCGCCCATGAGGCTGTGGAGCAGGGAGATGGAGTGCCGGTAGGGCCACAGGTGCTCCGGCTCGGGGTTCAGCCATACCGCGTGCGGGTAGGTGTCCAGCAGGCGGCGGATCCAGGTCGCGCCGGATTCCTCGTTCATGTACTCCACCGAGCCGCCCGGCTGCATGATCTCGTAGGGGCTCATGGTGGCGTCGCCGACCAGGATCAGCTTGTAGTCGGGGCCGTACTTGTGCATCACGTCCCACAGCGGGAAGCGCTCGGAGTGGCGGCGCCGGTTGTCGCGCCAGACGTGGTCGTACACGCAGTTGTGGAAGTAGAAGTGCTCGAGGTGCTTGAACTCGGTCTTGGCCGCCGAGAACATCTCCTCGCAGACGCGGATGTGGTCGTCCATCGAGCCGCCGATGTCGAGGAACAGCAGCACCTTGACCTTGTTGTGGCGCTCCGGGCGCATCAGGATGTCGAGCCAGCCGGCGTTGCGCGCCGTCGACGCGATGGTGCCGTCGAGGTCGAGTTCCTCCTCGGCGCCTTCGCGGGCGAAGCGGCGCAGGCGGCGCAGCGCCACCTTGATGTTGCGGGTGCCCAGCTCGACCTTGTCGTCGAGGTTGCGGTACTCGCGGTTCTCCCAGACCTTGACCGCCGTGCGGTTGCCGGCCGACTCGCCGCCGACACGGATGCCCTCGGGGTGGTAGCCGTGGGCGCCGAAGGGGCTGGAACCGCCGGTGCCGATCCACTTGCTGCCGCCGGCATGGCGCTTCTTCTGCTCCTGCAGGCGCTTCTTGAATTCCTCCATCAGCTTGTCCCAGCCGAGCGCCTGCAGCCTGGCCTTCTCCTCCGGCGTCAGGTGCTTCCTGGCCATCAGGCGCAGCCAGTCCTCGGGGATTTCGGCTTCCAGGCCGGGGATGCGCTCGACGCCCTTGAAGTACTCGCCGAAGGCGCGGTCGAACTTGTCGTAGTTCGACTCGTCCTTGACCAGGCAGGCGCGCGACAGGAAGTAGAAGTCGTCGATGCTGTGGCCGGCGACGTGCTTCTGCAGGGCCTCCAGCAGGGTCAGGAACTCCTTGGTCGAGACCGGCAGCTTGGCCTGCTTGAGATGGTGGAAGAAGTCGATCAGCATGGCGTGTCCCCGAAAACCTCGCAGCGGTTGCGGCCGCGTTGCTTGGCGCGGTAGAGCGCCTCGTCGCAGCAGCGTACCAGGTCTTCCGGCGTGCGGGCGTGTTCCGGGTAGGCCGCCAGGCCGCAGGAGAGGGTGGCCTCGAGCTGGAACTCGCCGAAGGGCACGCGGGCGGATTCGAACCTCCGTCGCCAGCCCTCGGCCCGCTCCAGCGCCACCTCCAGCGGCATGCGCGGCAGCAGCACCAGGAATTCCTCGCCGCCGTAGCGGCAGGGCACGTCCTCGGCGCGCACGTCGCCCAGCAGCAGGGCCGCCAGCTCGCGCAGCACCTTGTCGCCGGCCTGGTGGCCATAGCTGTCGTTGAGCTGCTTGAAGTGGTCCACGTCGAGCATCACCAGCGACAGCGGGTAGCCCTCGCGCTTGGCGCGGGCCAGCTCGCGCTCGAGGGTCTCGTCGAGGTAGCGCCGGTTGTAGAGGTTGGTCAGTCCGTCGCGCACCGCCTGCTCGCGCAACTCCGCCTGCAGGCGGTGGATCTCCTCGAGCTGGTGCTGCAGCATGGTGTTGGATTCCTTGAGGTCGGTTTCCATGCGTTTGCGCTCGGAGATGTCGTGCTTGATGGCGACGAAGTGCATGGTCTCGCCCTTCTCGTTGCCGACCGGGGCGATGGCCATCAGCTCGGTGTACAGGCTGCCGTCCTTGCGGCGGTTGACGATCTCGCCGCGCCAGACGCGGCCCTCGCGGATGGTGCGCCACAGGTCCTCGTAGAAGGCCTGGTCGTGCTGACCGCTGTTGAAGATGCGGGTGTGCTGGCCGACCAGCTCCTCGGCGGCATAGCCCGAGATGCGACTGATGGCCGGGTTGACGTACTCGATGATTCCGGCCGGGTCGGTGATGGCCACTCCTTCGGCGGCGGCCTCGATGGCGGCGCCGCGCGCCAGCAGGGCGGCCTCCAGGCGCTTCCTCTCGCGCAGGTCGGCGATGGCCACGAACAGGGCCGGCTCCTCGCCCAGCCGGCCCAGGGTGGCCGAGCGCTGGGTCAGCAGCGGCGAGCCGTCGGCGCGGAGGAACTCGATGACCTGGTTGCGCACCGAGCCGCCGGTCTGGATCTGCTCCAGGAAGCGCTGCCGCGCCGCCGGATCCGGATAGAAGCGGGTGACGTCGCTGCCGAGCAGGCCGTCGAGCGGGGCGCCGGCCAGCTCGGCGGCGGCCCGGTTGGCGTAGAGGATCCGGCCGTCCTGCGGGCGGGTGATGAGCAGGGCGATCGGCGTGGTGTCGGCGATGGCGCGGAACTTGTTGTCGCTTTCTCGCAGCTCGGCCTCGATCTGCCGCCGCGAGGCGATCTCGCGGCGCAACTGGCGCGTCAGCGAGGTGAAGCCGAGGACCACCGCCACCAGCACCAGCGTCGCCCCCGCGCCGATGGTGACCGCCACCGCCAGGTTGGAGCGGCCTGCCGGGGCCGGTTCATAGAGGAAGCCGTCGAGCGGGAAATTGCGTTTCATCATGCCCAGCTCGGCGTAGGTGTCGGCGATGTGGCGCCAGCGCCCGGCGTGCATGTGGCCGATCTCGACCAGGTCCGGGCGCAGCAGGCTCTTCATCTCGCCGGCCTCGAACAGCAGATGGGCGCGGCTCTTGCGCTCGCCGTAGCGGGCCAGGATCAGGTCGGCCAGCGCCTCGGGCTGCCGCATGGCGTAGGCCCAGCCCTTGAGGCTGGCCTCGCGGAAGGCCCGCGCCCGCTCCGGCCGGCGGGCGACTTCCTCGGCGGTGGTGAACAGGTTGTCGCCGTAGAAGTCGATGCCGGCGGCGCGCGGCGAGAACTCGAGGTAGGGAAACTGCTTCTGCCGGAAGAAATACGGCTCGTCGGTGCTGTAGGCGGTGATGACGTCGGTGCGGCCGTCGATCAGATCCTGGTGGTCGAAACTGTGCGGCAGGATCTTCAGGCCCTTCTCGTGCACGCCCTCCCGGCGCAGGTAGGCGAAGATCTCGTCGGCATGGGGCTCGATCATCAGGCGCCGGCCGGCCAGGTCGTGCACCGTGCGGATGCCGGCATCGCGCCGCGCCGCCAGGATGAAGGGCGAGTGCTGGAAGATCACCGCCAGCGCCACCACCGGCTGGCCGGCGGCGCGCGAGAGGATCAGCGCCGAGTTGGAGACGCCGTACTGGGCGCGGCCCTCGAGCACCGCCTTGACCGGATCGGTGTCGGGGCCGGCCTCGACGATGTCCACCTCCAGCCCGGCTTCCCGGTAGTAGCCCTGGGCCTGGGCGGCGTAGTAGCCGGCGAACTGGAACTGGTGCTTCCATTTCAACTGCAGGGTGACCTTCTCCAGCGCCCCGGCGGCGAGCGGCGTGAGCAGGGCGGCCAGGAGCAGGAGCAGGCGCATCAGCGGTTCTGGCGGGCCATGAACACCAGGCGCTCGAAGAGGTGCACGTCCTGCTCGTTCTTCAGCAGGGCGCCGTGCAGCGGCGGGATGGCGGCCTTGCTGTCCTTGGCGCGCAGCGCCTCGGGCGGGATGTCCTCGGCCACCAGCAGCTTGAGCCAGTCGAGCAGCTCCGAGGTGGAGGGCTTCTTCTTCAGGCCGGGGATCTCGCGCAGCTCGAAGAACACCTCCAGGGCCTCGCAGATCAGCGCCTTCTTGAGATCGGGAAAATGCACGTCGATGATCCGCTGCATCGTCTCCTTGTCGGGGAACTTGATGTAGTGGAAGAAGCAGCGGCGCAG
>JADLGU010000244.1 GCA_020849155.1 Rhodocyclaceae bacterium
CGGCCGAAGAAGAAGTAGCTTGCGCTCCAGCCCGACGCCGAGCGCGAAGGTCTTCATCACCGGCGCCTCCTCCGGCATCGGCGCGGCGCTCGCCGCGCACTATGCCGCGCGCGGCGAGCAGCTCGGCCTCGTCGCGCGCCGCGGCGAAACCCTCGCCGAGGTTGCGCGCGCCCTTCCCGGCTCTCCCGCCCTCTACGTCGCCGACGTCGCCGACGCGAAAGCCATGTTCGATGCGGCGCAGGACTTCATGGCGCGCTTCGGCGTCCCCGACATCGTCATCGCCAACGCCGGCGTCTCCGTCGGTACGCTCACCGAGCACGCCGAGGACGTCGCCGTCTTCGAGCGCGTCATGCGCACCAACGTCGTCGGCCTCGCCGCCACCTTCCAGCCTTTCGTCGCGCCCATGCGCGAAGCGCGGCGCGGCCGCCTCGCCGGCATCGCCTCGGTGGCCGGCATGCGCGGGCTGCCCGGCGCCGGCGCCTACAGCGCCTCCAAGGCCGCCGCCATCGCCTATCTCGAGGCGCTGCGCATCGAACTGCGCCCGAGCGGCGTCAGGGTCGTCACCGTCTGCCCCGGCTACGTCGCCACGCCGATGACGGCGGTGAACAAGTACCGCATGCCCTTCATCCTCCCCGCCGACGTCGCCGCGCGGCGCATCGGCCGCGTCATCGATGCCGGACGCGCCTACGCCGTGGTGCCCTGGCAGATGGCGCTCGTCGCGCGCGCCATGAAGCTCCTGCCCAACGCGGTGTACGACCGCCTCTTCAGGCGCGCCGGCCGCAAGCCGCGCGGGCTGAAGCTCTAGGGCGCGTTCACGTTCATTCTGGCGCACCGCCAGAATGAACGTGAACACGCCCTAGCCCAACCCGCTTTGCGCCGCCCAGCGCGGCAGGGCGCCCAGCGGCACGGCGGTGATGCGCTCGGCGAGCGGCCAGGGCGGATCGTCACCGTGGCAGATCACGAAGAGATGTTCAAGACCGAGCGCGTCCAGGGCGGAGCGCATCGAGGGGGTGATGCCGGGCGAGCGCGTCAGTTTGGCCTCGAAGCCGTATTTCCTGCCGTCGCGCACGATCAGCAGATCGAGTTCCGCGCCGCTGTGCGCGCCCCAGAAGAAGCACTCGGCGGGCCGCGCCCGGGCGTGCAGCATGATTTCGCGCAGCGCCAGCCCTTCCCACGAGGCGCCGCATTTCGGATGGGCGAGCAGCGCCTCCTGGCGTTCGATGCCGAGCAGGGTGTGCAGGAGGCCCGTGTCGGCGAGATAGACCTTGGGCGCCTTGATCTCCCGCTTGCCCAGATTCGTGTGCCAGGGGGCGAGGCGAAACGCCATGTAGGTGCCTTCGAGGATTTCCAGATAGCGCATCACCGTCTTGTCGCTCACCGCCAGGGCGCGGCCGAGCTCCGAGCCGTTCCAGGTCTGGCCGTGATAGTGGGCCAGCATGGTCCAGAAGCGGCGCAGCGCGACGGCCGGCAGCCGGATGCCGAGTTGCGGGATGTCGCGTTCGAGGTAGGTGCGGATGAAGGCCTCGCGCCACTGCCGGCTGGCCGCATCCGTCGGCGCCAGATAGGCGCGCGGAAAGCCGCCGCGCCGCCACAGGCGGTCGAGCGCGCCGGCCTCCAGCTCGGCCAGGCTGAGTCCAGGGAGATCATGAAAGCCGATGCGGCCGGCGAGGGTTTCGGCGGACAGACGCAGCAGTTCGGGAGAAGCGCTGCCGAGCAGGAGGAAGCGAGTCTTCGCATCGGCCCGGTCGGCCAGGGCGCGCAGCAGCGGAAAGAGGTCGGGGCGCGCCTGGATCTCGTCGAGGACGATCAGGCCATCGAGCCCCTTCAGCGCGAAGGCGGGATCGGCGAGGCGGGCGAGGTCGTCCGGATCTTCCAGGTCGAAGCGATGGACGGCCCCCGCCCAGTCCGCGCCGATCTGGCGGGCCAGCGTCGTCTTGCCGACCTGGCGGGCGCCGAGAATGGCGACGACCGGGAACAGCGCCAGCAGCTCCAGGACAGCCGCAAGATGGGGTGCGCGGGTAATCACGCGAGAAATCGTACCATGAATAATCGGAGTGTATGTCCGATTATTCAATGTGGACGAAGGCCAGCTACCGTATGAGCCGGCGTTGCGCCGGAAGTAAAAGTCAGCCGCTGGATGACGGCGATCGTGCCGACAGAGGCCCGGTGAGGTCGAGGAGGCTTAACCCGAGCAAGCGATTTCAACCTTGACGGCCGAAGCGGCCTCTGGCTGGAATGACGAAGCTGAGGTTTGTCGCTAATACAGGAACCAGGATGATCGTCCCCTGCGCCACCTTGCGAGGTTGCTCGCGATGAACTGCTCCGCTCGACCGCCGGCCAATAGTCAGTCGCCGCAGGACGGCGAAAAGTGTTCCCGGTGGGCAAATCCCAGCGTGTTGTCGATGAGATAGACATCCGCTGGAACGAATTCGTACCAGCGGATCCTGTCCAGCGCTTCCATGATCTTGCGCGGCACGCCGGCGCCGCCGCCGATGAGGGGGTAGCGCCGCTGGTAGAGGGCGCGCACGCGCGCTTGGCCTTCGCCGGCGAC
>JADLGU010000245.1 GCA_020849155.1 Rhodocyclaceae bacterium
ACGTCAAGGTGCCCGCGCAGAACCTCGTCGGCGAGGAGAACAAGGGCTGGACCTACGCCAAGTTCCTGCTCGGCCACGAGCGCACCGGCATCGCCGGCGTCGGCCGCTCCAAGGCGCAGCTCAAGCACCTCAAGGACATCGCGCGCAAGGAGACTTCCGGCGGCCGTCCGCTCATCGAGGACGCGCGCTTCCGCGACCGCATCGCCCAGGTCGAGCTGGAGCTGATGGCGCTGGAGATCACCAATATGCGCGTGCTCTCCGCCGAGAAGGAGAAGAAGGCGCCGGGACCGGAGGCCTCGATCCTCAAGATCAAGGGCTCGGAGATCCAGCAGACCATTGCCGAGCTGCAGATGCACGCGCTGGGCCACTACGCCCTGCCCTGGCTGCAGGAGGCCCTCGACCCCGCCTGGCAGGGCGTGCCGGTTGGCGCCGACTACGCCGCGCCGATTTCCGGCCACTACTTCAACTACCGCAAGACCACCATCTACGGCGGCTCGAACGAGATCCAGAAGAACATCATCGCCCAGATGATCCTCGGCCTGTGAGATAGACAAATGGATTTCAACTACACCGACGAACAGAACGCCCTGCGCGACACCCTAACCCGCTTCATTGCCAAGGACTACCCGTTCGAAGCGCGCCGCGCGCTGGCGAAATCCGACGAAGGCTTCAGCCGCGACCACTGGAAGCAGTTCGCCGAGCTGGGGCTCCTCGCCCTGCCCTTCCCAGAGGACTTCGGCGGAATGAACGGCAACGCCGTCGACACCCTGCTGGTGATGGAAACCTTCGGCCGCGGCCTCGTGCTCGAGCCCTATCTTTCCACGGTGATCGTCGCCGGTGGCCTCATCCGCGACGCCGGCAGCGCCGCGCAGAAGGAAGCGATCCTGCCCGCCATCGCCGGCGGCGAACTGATGCTGGCGCTGGCCCACTACGAGCCGGGCGCCCGCTACGAAGTCAGTCGCGTCGGCACGGCGGCGAAGGCCGACGGCAACGGCTGGAAGCTCTCCGGCGCCAAGGCCGTGGTGCTCGGCGGCGGCGCCGCCGACACGCTGCTCGTCTCGGCGAACACCGGGAAAGGGGTCTCGCTGTTCCTGGTCGACGCCAAGGCACCGGGCGTGACCGTGCGCAGCTACGTCACGCAGGACGGCGCCCGTGCCGCCGAGGTCCGCCTCGACAATGTGGCCGTGAATGCCGACGCCCTGATCGGTCTCGAGGGCGGCGCCCTGCCGGCCATCGAACGCGCCCTCGATTACGGCATCGCCGCGATGTGCGCCGAGGCCGTCGGCATCATGGCGGCGCTCGACGAAGCGACGCTGGAATACCTCAAGACGCGCAAGCAGTTCGGCCAGCCGATCGGCCGCTTCCAGGCGCTGCAGCACCGCATGGTGGACATGGTCATCGCCACCGAGCAGTCGCGCTCGATGGCCATGATGGCCGCGGTGAAGGCGGATTCGCCCGACGCCGCCGAGCGCCGCCGCGCGATCTCCGCCGCCAAGGCCTACATCGGCCAGCAGGCGCGCTTCGTCGGCCAGCAGGCCGTGCAGCTGCACGGCGGCATGGGCGTGGTGGACGAGCTCAACGTCAGCCACTGGTTCAAGCGCCTGACGATGATCGACCTGACCTTCGGCAACACTGACCACCACCTCGGGTTGTTCAGCGACACTTTGCTGGCGGCGTGATGCCATGAGCGAAAACATCCTCACCGAACTCGCCGCCGGCGTCCTGCGCATCGAGATGCGCCGACCGGAGAAGAAGAACGCCCTCACCGGCCCGATGTACGCCGCCATGGCCGACGCGCTCGAGCGCGCCGCGCGCGAGGACGCCGTGCGGGTGGTGCTGATCCACGGCCAGCCCGAGGTGTTCACCGCCGGCAACGACCTCGCCGACTTCCTCAACGGCCCGACCGACGACCCCGACCGCCCGGTGTTCCGCTTCCTGCGCAACATCGCCGCCGCGCCGAAGCCGCTCATTGCCGCCGTCACCGGCAACGCCGTCGGCGTCGGCACGACGATGCTGCTGCACTGCGACCTGGTGTATGCCGGCGAAAGCGCCCGCTTCCAGCTGCCCTTCGTGAACCTGGCGCTGTGCCCGGAGGCGGCCTCCAGCCTGCTGTTGCCGCGCCTGGCCGGCCACCAGCGCGCCGCCGAGCTGCTCTTCTTCGGCGAGCCGTTCAATGCCGCCAAGGCCCATGAGATCGGCCTCGCCAACGCCGTGCTGCCCGACGCCGCGGTGTTCGCCCACGCGCTGGAGCGCGCGCGCCGGCTGGCCACCCTGCCGGCCGCCTCGCTGCGCGAGACCAAGCGCCTGCTCAAGCAGTCCGTCGCGGCCCTCGTGCCGCAGGTGATGCAGGACGAGGGCGAAATCTTCAAGCGCCAGCTCGCCTCGCCGGCGGCGAAGGAGGCCTTCAGCGCCTTCCTCGAGAAGCGCAAGCCGGATTTCTCGACGTTCGGTTGATGCCATGAGCGACAGCGTCCCCGCCGGCTTCACGCCGATCCCGCACCTCGGCCACTACCTCACGCAGCTCGGCCCCTTCCACTGGAAGCGGGAAGGCGGCCGCATCGTCGTCGGCCTGCGCATCGAGGAGCGCCACACCAACACCCGCGGCATCGTGCACGGCGGCATGCTGGTCACCCTGGCCGACAGCGCGCTCGGCATCGTGCTCTACAACTCGCGCACGCCGCCGCAGCCGATCGTCACGGTGAACCTGACCAGCGACTTCATCGAGAGCGCCCTGCCGGGCGACTGGGTCGAGGCCCACGTCGACATCCTGCGCATCGGCCAGCGCCTCGCCTACGCCAACTGCTACCTGCACGTCGGCGAACGCCGCATCCTGCGCGCTTCGGGCGTCTTCGCCCTGATGCCGCCCGCCAAACCGAAAGAGGAATCGGAGGGGTAACCATGAGCAAGCATTTCAAGTACTACTGGGAGGACTTCCCCGCCGGCAAGGTCATCGAGTTCGGCGGCGTCACGCTGACGCAGGAGGAGATCGTCCGCTTCGCGAAGGAGTTCGACCCGCAGCCCTTCCACATCGACGAGGAGGCGGCGAAGCACTCGATGTTCGGCGGCATCATCGCCAGCGGCTGGCACACCTGCGCCCTGTGCATGCGCATGACCTGCGACGCCTACCTGCTGGAGACGGCCAGCCTCGGCTCGCCCGGCGTCGACAGCCTGCGCTGGCTGAAGCCGGTGCGCCCCGGCGACACCCTGCGCGTGCGCTGCGTCACCCTGGAGGCGCGGCCGATGGAGAGCAAGCCGCACATCGGCCTGGTGCGCAACCGCTGGGAGGTGCTCAACCAGCACGGCGAGGAAGTCATGCAGATGGAAGGCTACGGCATGCTCCGCAGACGGCAGAATTCCTAACATGATGAAACGCGTGATGCGTTGTGCTTGGATGGCGATGGATGCAAGGCGCGGTGCGCTGCCCGCAGTCATCTGCGGGCAAGCG
>JADLGU010000246.1 GCA_020849155.1 Rhodocyclaceae bacterium
CATTTGCGCCTGCGCGACTTCACGCGCTTCCTGGGATATGGCAGATGTGCCACCGCATCCAGCAAGAATGAATAGCGCAACAAGGATTCCGGACTTCGATAACAACGTCTTCATGCCGCATACCTCCAGTTGTCGTTATTGGTTGCCATTGGGATGGCGTTCCTACGCCTGCTCGAATCACCGTCCTGCGGCGACCGGCTTTTTACGGCACGGCGCTGCGCTTTCCTCGACGCACGCCTCACGACTCCTTCTCCGCATCCGCCGCTTGCGCCACGACCGGCTTCGGGCCGAAGCTGAACACCTCATCTACCTGCAACCCCTTCGGAATCTGGTGGGTGATGAAGAGCATCGTCGCCTGCCCCTTCAACCGGTTGATGGTCTGGGCGAAGTGCTCGGCGGTCTGCTGGTCGAGGCTGGACACCGCCTCGTCGAAGATGAGGATCTTCGGGCGCTTGAGCAGTGCGCGGGCGATGGCGAGGCGCTGGCGCTGGCCGCCGGAGAGGCCGACGCCGTGCTCGCCGATCCCGGTCTGGTAGCCCTGCGGCAGGCGCTCGATGACCTCGTGGATCTCGGCGAGCTTGCAGGCGGCAATGACGTCCTCGAAGCTGGCATGCGGATGGGCCATGACGAGGTTGTCGTAGAGGGTGCCGGCGAAGAGCACGGTCTCCTGCGGCACGACGCCGTAGGCCTGGCGCAGCTCGTTGGCGGCGAGGTGGCGGATGTCGCGGCCGTCGAGCAGGACCTGGCCGTCGGTGGGCAGGTAGAAGCCCTGCAGCAGTTTCGCCAGCGTGCTCTTGCCGCAGCCGGAGGGGCCCATCAGCACGCTGAGGTGGCCGGGCTTGAGCGTGAGGTTCAGGTTGCGGTAGAGGAAGGGGTGGTTGGCCGAGTAGCGGAAGCTCACCTGCCTCAAGTCGATGCGTCCGGCGCCGCCGGCCTCGCGCTGCGGCACGAGGGCGTGCGGCTCGGCCGGGGCGTCCATCAGGTCGCCCAAGCGTTTCACGGCGATGTTGGCCTGCTGGAATTCCTGCCACAGGCCGACGATGCGCAGCAGAGGCTGGCTCATGCGCGAGGCGAACATCTGGAAGGCGACCAGCATGCCGACGGTGAAGCCGTCGTTCTGCATCACCAGCAAGGCGCCTGCGACGAGGATGGCGAGCGTCATCGCCTGCTCGAAGCCGTTGGCGACGACGTTGTAGGTGTTGCTGACCTGCCGCGTGGTGAAGCCGGCGGCGAGGTAGTCGGCCAGATACGTACCGTACTTCTGCTCGAGGTGCGGTTCCATCTGCAGCGACTTCACGGTGGCGATGCCGGAGACGTATTCGGTGAGGAAGGACTGGTTGCGGGCGCCCAACAGGAACTGGCGGTTGAGCCGGTCGCGGAAGACGGGCGCGACGAGGAAGCTCGCCACGCCGATGGCGCCTAGCAGCGCCACGGCGATCAGCGAGAGCTGCCAGGAGTACCAGAACATCACCGCCAGGAAGATGAGCAGGAAGGGGAAGTCGAGGATGAGGCTCACCGCCGCGCCCGAGACGAACTCGCGGATGGTCTCGACGCCGTGCAATCTGGCCACCAGCACGCCGGTCGTGCGGTTCTCGAAGAAGGGCAGCGGCAGGCGCAAGAGATGCCTGAAGACCTGGCTACCGAGCACGGCGTCGATGCGGTTGCCGGTGTGCAGCACCAGGTACTGGCGCAGCCAGCTCATGGCGCTGGTGAACAGCATGAACATAACCAGCGCCACGGCGATGACGACGAGGGTGGATTGGGTCTGGTGCACCACCACCTTGTCGATGACGACCTGGGTGAACACCGGCACGGCGAGGCCGACCAGCTGGATGGAGAGGCTGGCGAGCAGCACGTCGCGCCAGATGCGCTTGTGCTTGATGAGCTCGGGCAGGAACCAGCGGAAGCCGAATTTGGCGGGGGTGGTTTCTAGATCCCCTGCCCCCTCTCCCTCAGTCCCTCTCCCCGCGGGGGAGAGGGAAGCATCCTTGGCGGCGAGGATGACCGTGGGCTCGAAGTAGAGGTCGAACTCGGCGAGCGAAATGGTTTCGGGTTGTTCGCTGCCAGTGCGGAAGAAGAGGAGCTGGCTGGCGTCGGCGCGCAGGATAAGCGCGGGGCGGACGGGCTCGGGTTCTTCTTGCGCTGCGGCCTCGCCTTCGCGCACGACGTGCAGTTGCGTGGGCGCGCCGGGCGCATGCGGCGCGGCGCGCAGGAAGGCGATGGCGGGAAAAGTCAGTCCCGCCAGGACGGCGGCATCGGCGCTGCGCTCGCCGGTCTTGAAGCCGAGGGCGCGCGCGGCATCGTGCAGGGTGACGGCGGTGATCGGCGGGGGAAATTCCTGGGAAACGAGGGCGGGTTCGAATGGGACGCGCGCGACCTGGCACAGGCTGCCGAGCAGCCAGAGCAGGTCTTCCCGCGCCAAGCGAGCCCCCTCCACCCCCGACCTCCCCATGACGCCGGCTGATGCCGGTCTTGATGACGTAAGAATGGGCGATTAGAGCACGATTTCATTCGAGAAAAGCGTGAAATATTTCACGAAAATTGAAATCCATGGAACGGAGGTATTCCTCGCAATGAATTGTTTTCTTTGTATATTATTCAGTTAAGACGCAAAAGCTATCACTATAGGCATATTGCGATTCAGGCAACGATTTGAATGCGTTGTATTTCATGGCACGCGTTGCGCCAGCCAGCGAATAGCTACTTGATGCGCGTGAGATGCGGCCGCGGCGGGCTGTCGGAGGGCGGGGGTTCGGGCGACTCGGGTGCGACTTCCTCGAGGGGGACGCCGGGTTCGCCGGCCGTCTCGCCGACCTCGAAGGCCATGCCCTGCCCGTTCTCGCGGGCGTAGAGGGCGGCGACGTTGCCGACCGGGATGGAGAGCGATTGCGCCACGCCGCCGAAGCGGGCCTGGCAGGTGATGAGGTCGTTGCCCATGTGCAGGTTCTGCACGGCCTCGGCGCCGAGGTTGAGGACGATCTGGCCGTCGCGCACGTACTGGCGCGGCACCAGCGTGCGGGCGTCGACCTGGACGGAGATGTAGGGGGTGAAGCCCTGGTCGGCGCACCACTCGTAGAGGGCGCGCAGCAGGTAGGGCTTGGTGGAAGCGACGCTCATCGGCAGTCGCCGCGGAGGCGGGCTCTCAGCGGCGCATTACCTTCTCGGACGGGGTCAGGGCGTCGATGAAGCCCTGGCGGCTGAAGATGCGCTCGGCGTACTTCATCAGCGGCGCGGCGGTCTTCGGCAGCTCGATGCCGTAGTGGTCGAGGCGCCACAGCAGCGGGGCGATGGCCACGTCGAGCATCGAGAACTCCTCGCCCAGCATGAATTTCTGCTTGTTGAACACCGGCGCCAGCTCGGAGAGGCGGTCGCGCACGTGCAGGCGCGCCTTCTCGGCGGCCTTCAGGTTCTTCTCCAGCGCCTCGATGTGGGTGAACAGTTCCTGCTCGAAGGTGAACAGCAGCTGGCGGGCGCGGGCGCGCATGATCGGGTCGGGCGGCATCAGCTGCGGGTGCGGGAAGCGCTCGTCGATGTACTCGTTGATGATGTTGGCTTCGTAGAGCACCAGGTCGCGGTCGACCAGCACCGGCACGCGGTTGTAGGGGTTGATGACGGCGATGTCCTCGGGCTTGTTGAAGAGGTCGACGTCGATCACCTGGAAGTCCATCCCCTTTTCGTAGAGGACGATCCGGCAGCGGTGGCTGAACGGGCAGGTGGTGCCCGAATACAGAGTCATCATGGTATTGCCGCTCCAGGAATAGTCGGCATCGCGCACCACGCGGCGGACGCGCGGGGCGTTGAAATCACGATGGCCGAGAAACTGCATGATGGTCCTTGCAGAAATGGGTTAGTGGATGTCCTTCCAGAACGCGCGCTTCATGGCGTAGGCCACGACGAAGAGCACGCCGAGGAAGAGCAGCACGGCGACGCCGAGCTGCTTGCGGAATTGGGCCTGCGGCTCGGCCATCCAGACCATGAAGGCGACGAGGTCGCCGACGGCGTCGTCGAACTCCTTGGCCGTCAGCTTGCCCGGCCTGGAAAGCTGAAGCTTGTGGTCGGGGCCCATCGTCTGCTCGCCCTGCAGCTCCCACAGCACGTGCGGCATGCCGACGCTGGGGAAGGCCAGGTTGTTCCAGCCGGTCGGCCGCGACGCGTCGCGGTAGAAGCCGCGCAGGTAGGTGTACAGCCAGTCGGCGCCGCTGCCCGACTCGGAGGCGCGGGCGCGGGCGATCAGCGACAGGTCTGGCGGCCAGGCGCCGAAGAACTCCTTGGCGTCCTTGCGCGACATCGAGATGCCCATCGGCTCGCCGATCTTCTCGGCGGTGAACATCAGGTTGTCCCTGATCTGCTGCTCGGTGAGGCCGATGTCCTTGAGGCGGTTGTAGCGGACG
>JADLGU010000247.1 GCA_020849155.1 Rhodocyclaceae bacterium
CCTGCGCGTGGAATGGCCCGAGCTCACCGCAAAGGACACCAGCAAATACGCCGCGGCCCTGCAGCAGGTAACGGCGGCTTCGGCCCAGCTCATGGCCGATGGTGTTTTGTCACGCGAAACGGCATTGCGCATCGTCGCGTCGATGACCACGCGCCTGGGCGTCGAGTTCGACATCCACGACGAGCTGGCGGCGGCCAGCGCCGAACTGGCCGCGCGCGGTGGCGCCGTGCTCGAGGGCTATCCGCTCACGGCAACGCCCGTCACGCCTGTGTCCGCCGTGGACGAGTGAGCGCCCGTGGTCGCGCCTGCGCCACTGCCGGCGATCCGGCGCGCATTGATCGGTGAAATCCTGCGGCAGCTGCGCGATGCGCGGCAGGCCATCGTGGATTTGCTCGGCCGCGCCACCAGCGTCGATGCGGCACAGCGCCTGCTGCGCCAGCGCACGCAGATCGAGCGCCTGCTGCGCGAGTTCGGCGACCAGGCCACCGCGGCCGCCAGTGCCGCCGCCGGCCAGGCCTGGGACAGCGGCCACGCGCGGGCCCAAGCGGAGTTGGGCCAACCCGGGATCGCCTTCCGGCTCAATGCGCGCAGCCTGCTCGCCACGCGCCACATGCTCACCCACCGCCTCGCCGACGTCTCGCGCCAGGCCATCGCCCGCATCGACACCGCGCTGATGCAGAGCCTGCTCGGCGTGCGGCCACTGTCGCAGGCGATCACCGAGATCCAGGCCATCCTCGACGGCGCCCCGCGCCGGCGCGCCATGACCATCGCCTACACCGAGATCGGCCGCGTCTACAACGCCGCCCATTACGAGACCCTGCTCGAACAGGCCAAGCTGATCCCCGGACTCAAGAAAGCCTGGCTGCACAGCCGCAAGGAACACGGCCGACCGGGCCACATCATGGCCAGCCACCAGGCCCCGATCGCGGTCGCCGAGCCGTTCGAAATCGTCGACGTCAAGACCGGCGAGGTCGAGGCGCTGCGCTTTCCGCTCGATCCCCAGGCCGGCCCCGGCAACACCGTCAACTGCGGCTGCATGATGAAGGCCGTGTTGCCGGACAACCCCGACGAGCTGTTCGCTGGCCCCATCGCTCCGGTGCCGCCAGGCACGGTGATCGGCGGCGGCGCGCCGCAGGGCGCGGGCGGCATCGTGCCCCCCATCCAACCACCGGCGCAGCCGCCGGGTGGCGGGGGCGGAGCGCCGGAAGATCCCTTCCGCCGCGCCTTGGACGGCATGCTCACGGCTCTGGCAGCTCGTTCGGATGCCTTCCCCGGCTACACCGGCGGCGGGCGCTTGGCCCGTCTATGGCGCGACCTCGGCAGCTACAGTCGTCACGTGCGCCGCCGCATCGACGATGGCAGCATCGCCGATGCGGAAGACCTCGCCGGTCGGGTGTTCGCCACGCTCGCCGCCACGCGCAGCGTGCAAGTGGCACTCGCGCAGTCGGCGCGTTTCACGACCGGCCAGTTCGCAACCCGCGTGCGCGACCTGCAGGGTGGCGACTGGATTGTGCTGGTGGACGGAAACGGTCGTATAGTGACCGCCTACCCCTTCGACCCCAATCGGGTCGGATTCGAGCAAAGGAGCGCCCAGCATGGCCATCCCGTCCGACACATCGAGCTCAACCCAGCGGATCGCGCATTGCTTGCGCGGCTATTCGCTCAGCCTTGAGCATTGGGCGCCGGACATGGCCGAGACTGCCGGCGATGTGGGCTACCGTAAGGCCTTGCACGCCTTGCGTCACGAGATGACGCCGGCGCAGCGCGCGCAGATGGCCGCGCTCGATGCGCGCGCCGCGGCCTTGTACGCCAAGCACAAGGGCGAGCCAGATCCCTACTTCGACATCGCCGCGCTCGCGGACTTCGTGGCCATCGCCGAATCCGAGCGGGCGGTCGCCTGATCGGTTTGTCGTTGTTCCGTGCGCCCCACGGCGCGACTTCATGACTCACTCTGACAAGCCGGACCGGCCGCCGCCCCTGCAACCGTATTCCTCGCGCTCGACGGCGCAAACGGAAAGTGCCAAGCTGATTACCACACCCCGCCGCGGCCCAGCCCGGCGGGGTGTTGCTTTGTAACGCGCGTTAGAAGTATCGGCCTCACCGCATCGCCAAGATCGCTCCATGCCGGCCATCACCGGCACCACCGGAGCGCATCGTGTCCGACAAGCCCAAGACCACCCCCGCCGTTGCGGCCGCGCCTGCCAAGGATGCCGGCCTCAAATCCGATTCATATGCCGATGGCTACCAGCCTACCGGCAAGGTGCGCGTGATCGCCCAGAGCGATAGCGCGCGCGTGCTCGAAGACGACGTGCGCCGCTGGCGGGAGCCGCGGTGATGGACGTCGCGAACGAACCTGCGGGGGCGCGGGTGGCAGAAGCGGCTGCCGTGGGCGAACACTCCCCTGCGGCAGCCGCCGATGCTTGCGTGTTCCTCGAAGCCATCGCCGGTGAAGGCGTGCCACCGCGCTATCTGGTGCGGGTGATTCGCGCCGGTACCAGCCTCAACGGCGTGCATTATCCGCGCGAGGTCTTGCGCGAGGCCGCGCCGCTGTTCGATGGCGTGCGCGTGTTCGCCAAGAGCGATGGCGCGCACATCAAGGGCGATGCCGACGCCAAGGACTTTCGCGCCCTCATTGGTCGCCTTGCGCAGCCGCGCTTCGTGGAAGCGGGTCCGGGCGAAGTGCAGGCCGTGCTCGACGTACTCGAATCCAGCGATGTCGCCCCCAAGCTGCGCGAGGCCGTGTCGCGCGGCATGACCGATCTGTTTGGTTTGTCCATCGACGCCACCGGCGCCAGCCGCAAGAGCGGGCGCCTGCGCGAAGCCACGCGCCTGACCCGCATCGACAGCGTCGATCTCATCATCGAACCCGGCGCCGGAGGCGGCGTCATTCGATTCGCCGAAGCCGCACCCACCCCAAAGGAGCACGACACCATGCTGCGCGAGCAGATGCTGAAGTTCATCGAGGCGCGCGATGCCAACCGCGCCACGGCCCTCGCCGATGCATCCGACGAGGCAGTGCTGAGCGCCTACCGCGAAGCGGTCCAGGCCGCCACGCCAGCCGCGCAACCCACGCCTGCCGGCGTGAGCGCGGATGATGTGGATGCCCGCATCCGCATGGTCGAAGCCCGTGCCCAGGC
>JADLGU010000248.1 GCA_020849155.1 Rhodocyclaceae bacterium
GGCAGGACCGCAAACTCACCCTGATCGAGCGCCTGTCGCTGCGCCTGCACCTGGCGATGTGCAAGGGGTGCGCGAACTTCGGCAGGCAGATGGATTTCCTGCGCACGGCCTGCCGGCGCTATGCCGACGGCGGGGGCGGCGACGATGCGCGCAAGCGACCTCATCGTCCTGGTGCCAGTCGAACCGCGCGGTAAGAAACGCCACGCCCGCCCGGTCTAATCAAGAACAACCGACAGGAGCCGCCGATGCGCGATACCTTTCCCCTTCTGCTCAAGACGGACTTTCCCGCCCTCCGCCGCGGACGGCTGGAGACCCTGCAGGCCAACCTCGGCTACCGCTGCAACCAGTCCTGCCTGCATTGCCACGTCGCCGCCGGGCCGAAGCGCACCGAGGAGATGTCCTGGGAGACCATGGAACTCCTGTTGCGCTTCGCGCGGCGCCAGGGGGTGTCCACCTTCGACCTCACCGGCGGCGCGCCCGAACTCAACCCGCATTTCCGCCGGCTGGTCGAGGCCGCGCGCGGCGAAGGCTTCAAGGTCATCGACCGCTGCAACCTGACCATCCTCAACGAGCCGGGCCAGGAAGACCTGGCCGATTTCCTCGCCGCGCACGGCGTCGAGGTCGTCGCCTCCCTGCCCTGCTACCTGGAGGAGAACGTCGACCGGCAGCGCGGCGACGGCGTCTTCCAGTCCAGCCTGGCCGGACTGCACAAGCTGAATGCGCTGGGCTACGGCCTCTCCGGCAGCGGGCGCGCGCTGTCCCTGGTCTACAACCCGGCCGGCGCGAGCCTGCCGCCGGACCAGGCGCAGCTCGAAGCGGCCTACAAGGAACAGCTCGCCACCCGTTACGGCATCGTCTTCAACCGCCTGTTCACCCTCGCCAACATGCCGATCCGGCGCTTCGGCAGCACGCTGCTTTCGCGCAACGCGTTCCACGACTACATGCGCCTGCTCAAGGACGCGCATCGCGACGCCAACCTCGACGGCGTGATGTGCCGCTCGCTGATCTCGGTCGACTGGCAGGGCCATGTGCACGATTGCGACTTCAACCAGATGCTGGGCCTGCCGCCGGGCGTGGCCGCCGGCCCGGTGCACCTCGCGGCGCTGCTCGATCGGGACCTGGAGAACGCCCCGATCCGCGTCGCCGACCACTGCTACGGCTGCACCGCCGGGCAGGGCAGCAGCTGCGGCGGGGCGCTGGACGGCATTTCGCAAGAGGAGAAGACATGCACGAACTCGTGAAGGACTACTACGGCAGGCAGCTGTCCGGCTCGGCCGACCTGAAGACGACGGCCTGCTGCGACGCCTCCAGCGTGCCGGCCTGGCTGAAGCCCCTGCTGGCCCGCATCCATCCGGAGGTGCTGGAACGCTATTACGGCTGCGGCCTGGTCTGCCCGCCGCTGCTGGACGGCTGCCGCATCCTCGACCTCGGCAGCGGCGCCGGCCGCGACGTCTATGCGCTGGCGCAGCTCGCCGGGCCGGCGGGCGAGGTGGTCGGCGTCGACATGACCGACGAACAGCTCGAAGTCGCCGGCCGCCACCGGCGCCACCATGCCGAGGCCTTCGGCTTCGACAACGTGCGCTTCCTGCACGGCTACATCGAGCGCCTCGACCAGCTCGACCTGGCGCCGGGCAGCTTCGACGTCGTCGTCTCCAACTGCGTCGTCAATCTCTCGCCCGACAAGGAGGCCGTGCTGCGCGGCGTGCGCCGCCTGCTCAAGCCCGGCGGCGAATTCTATTTCTCCGACGTGTATGCCGACCGGCGCGTGCCCGACGCGGTGAAGAACGACCCCGTCCTCTACGGCGAATGCCTCGGCGGCGCGCTCTACTGGAACGACTTCCTCGCGCTGGCGCGGCGCGCCGGCTTCAACGACCCGCGCCTGGTGGAGGACCGGCCGCTGGCGATCACCGACCCCCAACTGGCGCCGCGCACCGGCAACCTGCGCTTCTTCTCCGCCACCTACCGCCTGTTCAAACTCGACGGCCTGGAGTCCGACTGCGAGGACTACGGCCAGGCGGTGGTGTATCGCGGCGGCATCCCGCAGCAACCGCACGCCTTCGTCCTCGACAGGCACCACCGCATCGAGGCCGGCCGCGCCTTCCCCGTCTGCGGCAACACCTGGCGCATGCTCAAGGAGAGCCGCCTGGCGCCGCACTTCGACTGCATCGGCGACTTCTCGCGCCACTACGGCATCTTCGCGGGCTGCGGCAAGGCGCTGCCGTTCGCGGGCAACGCCGGCGCCGCCGCCGGCGAGGACGGCAGCGGCTGCTGCTGAGGGCGGGACGCGGCGCGACGATGGAACGCCTGCCGCGCGCCGCCGTCCCGGTTTTGCGCGACATCGTGCTGGTCGGCGGCGGCCACAGCCATGTCGGCGTGCTGCGCAGTTTCGCCATGCGGCCGCTGCCGGGCGTGCGCCTGACGCTGATCTGCAGCGACACCGACACGCCCTATTCCGGCATGCTGCCGGGCTACGTCGCCGGCCACTACGCCTTCGACGAGGTGCACATCGACCTGCGCCGGCTGGCCGAAGCCGCCGGCGCGCGCTACTGCCGCGACGAAGTCATCGGCCTCGACCGCGAGGCGCGCCAGGTCATCTGCCGCCTGCGCCCGCCGGTCGCCTACGACGTGCTGTCGATCAACGTCGGCTCGACGCCGCGGCTCGACGGCGTCCCCGGCGCCGCCGAGCACGCCGTGCCGGTGAAGCCGATCCGCCGCTTCAACGAACGCTGGCTGGCGCTGCTCGAACGCGTGCGCGCTCACGCCGGCGGCGCCGTCATCGCCGTCGTCGGCGCCGGCGCCGGCGGCGTCGAGCTGACTTTGGCCATGCAGCACCGCCTGCGCAAGGAATGCCTCGCCCTGGGGCGCGACCCGGAGGCGCTGCGCTTCCACCTGTTTTCCGCCGGCGCCGGGATCCTGCCCACCCACAACGCCGCCGTGCGCCGCGCCTTCGAATCGATCCTCGCCGCGCGCGGCGTGCGCGTCCATCTCGGCGCCGAAGTCGGGCGGGTCGACGCCGGGCGGCTGCGCACCGCCGCGGGCGAGGTGCTGGAAGCCGACGAGATCGTCTGGGTCACCCAGGCCGGCGGCGCCGCCTGGCTGGCCGATACCGGGCTGGCGCTGGACGAGGCCGGCTTCATCCGCGTCAACGAATGCCTGCAAAGCGAGAGCGACCCGCGGGTCTTCGCCGCCGGCGATTGCGCCGCGGTGCGCGGACACGCGCTGGAGAAGGCCGGCGTCTTCGCCGTGCGCATGGGCCCGCCGCTGGCGGAAAACCTGCGCCGCAGCGTCGCCGGCAAGGCGCCCGTCCGCTACCGCCCGCAGACGCGCTGGCTGGCGCTGATCGGCACCGGTGACAAACACGCCGTCGCCTCGCGCGGCGCGCTGCATGCGCGCGGCGACTGGGTGTGGCGCTGGAAGGACCGGATCGACCGCCGCTTCATGCGCAGGTTCGCCGAATTCGCCGCCATGCCCGAGGCGGCGCCGGCGAACGGCGCGGCGCTGCCGCTCGACGAAGCCGAAAAGGCCCAGGCGATCTCCGCCGTCGCCATGCGCTGCGGCGGCTGCGGCGCCAAGGTCGGCGCCACGGTGCTCTCGCGCGCGCTCGCCGGCCTGCAACCGGTGGCGCGCGACGACGTGCTGGTCGGCCTCGACGCGCCCGACGATGCCGCCGTGCTGGGCGTGCCGCCGGGCCGGGCCCTGGTGCACAGCGTCGATTTCTTCCGCGCCTTCATCGACGACCCCTGGCTGTTCGGCCGCATCGCCGCCAACCACGCCCTGGGCGACCTCTACGCCATGGGCGCCGAGCCCCAGTCGGCCAGCGCCATCGCCACCGTGCCGCCGGGGCTGGAGCGCAAGGTCGAGGACGACCTGCGCCAGATGATGGCCGGCGCCGTCGCGGTGCTCAACGAGGCCGGCTGCGCCCTCGTCGGCGGCCACAGCGGCGAGGGCGGCGAGCTGGCGCTGGGCTTCGCCGTCAACGGCCTCATCGACGCGCGGCTGGCGGGCATGACGGCCAAGGCCGGCCTGCGCCCGGGCGACGCGCTGATCCTCACCAAGCCGGTCGGCACCGGCACGCTGTTCGCCGCCCATGCGCGCCCGCGCGCGGGCGTCGTCTGCCGCGGCCGCTGGATCGACGCCGCGCTCGACTCGATGCAGGTCTCCAATCGCGCCGCCGCGCGCTGCCTGCGCGAGCACGGGGCCGCGGCCTGCACCGACGTCACCGGTTTCGGCCTGCTCGGCCACCTGATCGAGATGACCAGGCCATCCGGCGTCGATGCCGAGCTCGACCTCAATGCGCTGCCGCTGCTCCAAGGCGCCGCCGACATGGCGGCGGCCGGCATCCTCAGCTCGCTGCAGCCGGCCAACGTGCGCCTGCGCCGCGCCCTGCGCAACCAGGAAGAAGCGCTGTCGCACCCCGCCTACCCGCTGCTGTTCGACCCGCAGA
>JADLGU010000249.1 GCA_020849155.1 Rhodocyclaceae bacterium
AAGTGAGCCAGACCGTGCCGTCCTCGTTGCCGATCGGCTGTGCGCCGTCGGCACTGAGATCGATGATGGCGAGGCGGCGATGGCCGAGCAGCACCGCGCCGTCATCCAGCGCGCGCACGCCGCGCCCATCCGGGCCGCGGTGGGTCAGCGTGTCGAGCATGCGGTCGAACGTTTCCGCGGCTGGGGGGCGGCCGACGGATCCAAGGATGCCGCACATGCCGGCTCAGTCTCCGTCCGCCGCCGGCCCGCCCTTGACGAGAAAGCCCTGGCCGGTCGGCAGGTGTACCACGGCCCGTTCCGGCGTGGTCGCGGCGAATTCGTCGAAGGCCCGCCGCGCGCCCGGGCAGGTGTGGTAGCCGTAGTCGTCGCACAGCAGGATGCCGCCCGGCACCAGGCGAGGATAGAAAAACGCCAGCGAGTCCTTCGTCGGCTGGTAGAGATCGACATCGACGTGCACGAAAGAGAAGCGGCGCGTCGCCACCTCGCCGAAGCGTTGCGGAATCCAGCCCCGGTGGTAGCGGATGTTGCCGAAGCGGCCGAGCTTGCGCAGGGTCTCCTCGATGGGCACCGACAAGTCGCCTGCCGCCCAGTGAAAGGCGGCGGAGGTGCGCGGACGGTCCTCCGGGCCCGGCGAAGAAAGGCCTTCGAAGGAGTCGAAGGCGTGGTGCTCGGGCAGGCCGCCGTCTTCGCGCGCGCTGCAGATCAGGTAGCTGGAGGCGCCGTCGAGCACGCCGCATTCGGCGGTGTCGCCGGGCAGGTGGCGCGTGCTGCGCGCCATCGACCAGAGCACGAACTTGCGATCGGGCCGCTGTGTGCCGGCATACGGTGAGGCGTTCCAGATGTCCCAGAAGGCCGGCTCATCCTGCCACATCAGGTTCTTGTTGTAGATCTCGAAGCCCTCGCGCATGGCCTTCCAGTTGAGGTATTCGAAGAGCGCGTTGCGGCGCTCCGTCGGATCGGCGATCGCTTCCAGCGCCATCAGCCGTCGCGCTTCGGCCAGCGTGTCCGGCCGTGCGCCGAAGGCCAGCTCGGCGGCGGTATGCAGGCGCGACAGGAGGCGGGTGATCTTGCCGAACATGGCGTCAGTCTCGCGCGCGGCAAATCGCCAGCTGGCAGGAATACCACGATGGCGGCCGGCCGAGGGCGGCCATCAGGCGCCCGAAGGCTTTGCGCGGCGTCGAGCTGCGCTGCTGCGGCAGGCGGCGCTGTTCCAGGATTTCAAGCCCCCGGCTGGAGAGAAAGCGGCCAAATTCCCGGAAGCTCCATTCGCGAACGTGCATCGGGTGGGGACAGTCAGCGCAGTCCCTGCCGCGCAGGGCGTCGCGCTCCGGCGTCGAGATGAGCAGCAGGCCGCCGGGTGCCAGGTGGCGGCGCATGAAGTCGAGGCAGGGGTCGGGGTCGACCAGGTGCTCGACGACGTCGGCGCTCAGCACCAGGTCGAAGGTCCTGCCGATGGCGGGTAAATCGCGATCAAGATTGGCGGCGAAGAAGCGCGCCGCCGGCAGCATCTCCGCGGCATGCTGCGCGGTGTTCGGCTGATCGACCAGGCAGATGTCCAGACCGGACGGCATCAGGGTCTTCAGCTTGACCGGCGGACCGCTGCCGACGTCGAGCAAGGACTTGAGATGACGTTCGCGCACCAGGCGGGCAGCGGTCTCGTAGACGTCCCACTGATAAGTGGCGGCACTCAGCAGGCGGCCTTCGTTCCAATAAGCGGGATCCCCGCTCGAGTCGAAGGTGGCCTGTACCAGGTTCTCCCGATAATCGGCCCTGATCGCGTAGCGGTCGGTAGCGGCGGTCATGGCGTCAGGCGATCTCCCAGTCGCCCTGGCAGACGTAGATGCCGCGGTCGCCGGTCAGATCGAGGGCGGCGGCGTCCTTGAGGAGGACGCTGAATTCGGCGGCGCGCGGCCAGTTGTCGAGGCGGACGTTGCGGCCGACCGCGACGGCGTTGATGTGGTACCAGCCCGACGTCAGCTGGCAACGCGGCATGCTGAAGGCGATGCGGTGGCGGCCGTGGAACGCGGTGCGCTCGGTCAGGCCGATGGTGGACACCATGGCCACCAGATCGCCGCCGGCGCAAAGCTCGAAGCGAAAGCGGACGTCGTCGACCGGCCGGTCGGCGAAGATTTCGGCGACGATCCGCAGCGGGGCGAGGGTGCGGAAGGCGCCGTCGGCGTGGTCGCGTGCGCCTTCAACCGCGACCCGCTCGAAGCGCACGGCGTGGGTGCCCTCGCGCAAGGCGAGGTCGCTTCCTGCCTGCGGCGACAACTCCCGGTGCACCAGTTCCTGGTAGAGGGCCAGCGCCTCCTTCGCCGGCGCCAGCGGCGAGAGCCGGCCGCGGTCCATGACGGCGACGCGGCTGCACAGGCGCTCGAGCTGGTAGGGGTTGTGCGAGACCAGCATCATGGTGGTGCCCCGCGACTGCATGTCGTGAATGCGATCGAAGCATTTTTGCTGGAAGACCGCGTCGCCGACCGCCAGCGCCTCGTCGACAACCAGGATGTCGGGATCGATGTATGTCGCCACGGCGAAGGCCAGCCTGACGAACATCCCGCTCGAATAGGTGCGCACCGGCTGGTCGATGAACTCGCCGATGTCGGCGAAGCCGGCGATGGCGTCGAAACGGGCGTCCATCACGGCCTTGTCGAGGCCCATGATCGCGCCCTGGAAGTAGACGTTCTCGCGACCGGTGAATTCGGGATTGAAGCCGGCGCCCAGTTCCAGCAGGGCGGAGATGCGGCCGTCCGCCCGGATCGATCCCGACGTCGGCTTGAGGATGCCGCAGACGAGCTGCAGCAGCGTGCTCTTGCCGGAACCGTTGCGGCCGATGATGCCGATCGTCTCGCCGCGTCGGATTTCGAAGGAGACATCCGTCAATGCGGTGAACTCACGGTGGTAGCGGCGCAGGCCGAGGCTGAGGAACTGCTTGATGCGGTCGCCCGGGTGGCCGAACAGGCGGTAGGCCTTGGTCAGGTTCCGCGCCGAGATGACAATGTCGTCAGAGGGCATCGGCGAACTCGTCGCGGCTGTGCTGGAAGAAGGCGTGGCCGAGGAGGGCTGCGGCGAGGCCGGCGGCCAGCGCCGCGGCCCAGGCGGCCCACGGCACGGGCAGGCCGAAGGCGGCGGCGCGCGCCGCCTCGATCGCGGCGCCGAGCGGGTTGGCGTCGTAGAGAAAAGTCAGTCCCGCCGGCACGGCGCTGGCCGGGTAGAACACCGGCGAGAGGAACAGCAGCATCTGCACCAGCAGCGGCACGATCTGCGTCATGTCCTTGATGAAGACGCCCCAGGCGGCGAGGAACCAGGCGGCGCCGATGCCGAGCAGCACGACCGGAATCAGCAGCAGCGGCAAGAGCAGCAGGCCGGCGCCGAGGTGGCCGGTCCAGGCCAGCGCGGCGGCGAGGATCAGGAAGTTGAAGGCGGCGTGCACCAGCGCGCTGCCCAGCGGCACCAGCGGCAGGATGTCGAGCGGGAAGATGATCTTCTTGACGTAGGCGGGGTAGCCGCGCACCGCGGCGGAGGCGCGCGCGACCGTCTCGCCGAAGACGTTGAAGACGATCAGGCCGCAGTAGAGGATCAGCCAGAAGGGCAGGTCTTCGCGTTGCTCGGGCCAGCGCGTCTGGAAGATGTGGCCGAAGACGAAGGCGAAGATGGCCAGCATCAGCAGCGGACTGAGGAAGATCCACAGCACGCCGAACATGGCGCCGCGGTAGCGCAGCAGCACGTCGCGCTTGACGAGCTGGCCCAGCAGATAGCGATTGCGGGCGAGGCCGGCGGCGATGGCGAGGGGGTTGAGGGTGCCGGCGTTCATGGGATCGACCTCGCCTCTTGGATGGCTTCCTGCAGGCCGGCGACACGCGCATCCGGCGCCATCCGGTAGTTTTCATTGCCGGTATAGACGACGGTGCCGCAGGCGATGCCAAGATCGGCCAGTGCCTGGTGGTATCCCTTGGTCAGCCTGGGACTGAGGCCGAATTTCGCCTCGAAAGCGCGCAGGCCGGCGGACGATTCGAGCACCAGATCGAGTTCGGCGCCGGCCACGGTGCGGTAGAAATGGGGCAGCGCCTGTTGCGGCACATGCGCGACAAGGTGCTCGATCACCGTGCCTTCCCATGCGGCGCCGACGATGGGATGGGCGAGCAGCGCATCGAGCGTCTCGACGCCGAGCAGCGCATGCAGCAGGCCGCTGTCGCGCAGGTAGACCCGCGGCGACTTGACCAGCCGTTTGCCGAGGTTGGCATGCAAGGGGGGGAGGATGCGCACCATGTAGGTGTCGGCCAGGATGTCGAGATAGCGGCGCATGGTCGGCGGCGTCAGTCCGAGGCTGGCGGCGATCTGGCTGGCGTTCCATATCTGGCCGTGGAGATGGGCCAGCATCTGCCAGAAGCGCCGGATCTGGGCGGCAGGGATGTTGATGCCCAGTTGCGGCAGATCCTGCTCGATGAAGGTGCGGATGAAAGAGTGCCGCCAGCGCAGGCTGGCCTTGCCGCTGGGGGCAAGATAACTCTCCGGAAAGCCGCCGCGCAGGAGGAGCTTTTGCAGGTTTTCGGTCGTGGCGCCGACTTCGTCGAGGGTGAAGGGGGCGAGTTCGAGATAGTCGATGCGGCCGGCCAGGGATTCTGCTGCCTGCCTGCGCAGGGCCGGCGAGGCGGAGCCGAGCAGCAGGAAACGCCCCGCACGCCGGTTGCGGTCGATGAGGACGCGCAGGACGGGGAAGAGTTCCGGCATGCGCTGCACCTCGTCGACGATGACAAAGCGGCCGGAAACGGATTCCAGGTAGGTTTCTGCGTCCCGCAGCCGCGCCAGGTCGGCGGGGCGCTCCAGGTCGAGAAACACGGCCTCCCCGCCCGCCAGGCTGTGTGCCAGGGTGGTCTTGCCGACCTGTCTCGGGCCGAGCAGGGCGACGGCCGGGAATTCAGCCAGGGACTGCTTCAGGCGAGGAAGAATCTGACGCTTTATCATCCTTGTTTATTGAAATAATAGCTTTCAATATGCACGAATAGTACTCGGCTGAATCGCATTTGCAAGAGGCTCGGACGGTCGTTTTACGGCCTGGTCGGGGCGCATCCCTGATGCAGGTAAGCGGCGACGATGTCGGACAGGCGCGCGAAGCGATCGAGGACGGCGCCGGGTTGCGCGACGACCGAAGCCTGCCCCGGCTGGACGCCTGCCGCGCCGTAGCCGTAGGCGGCATGGATGAAATACAGGCCGTTTTCCCGCGCCGCGGCGGCATCCTCGTCGGAATCGCCGACGAAGCAGGCGCAGGCCGGGTCGATGCGATGCTGGCCGATCACGCGCCGCGTCACGGCGGCCTTCGATGGCGCCGGCGGCTCGGTCTCATCGCGCGAATGGATGCCGGCGAACAGCCGCGCCAGGCCGAGGGCGTCGAGGATGCGTCGGCTCGGCAGCAGGCGCTTGTTGGTGACGATGAACAGCCGCGATCCGGCTCCGGCCAGTTGCGCCAGCCCGTCGGCGACGCCGGGGAACGCCGT
>JADLGU010000250.1 GCA_020849155.1 Rhodocyclaceae bacterium
CGCCGAGGCTGTAGCCCTCGTAGATGTCCTGCTGTTCCTTGGAAGTGGTGAGGATCACCACCGGCAGCAGGCTGGTGCGCTCGTTGGCGCGGATGCGGCGCAGCACTTCCAGCCCGTCGATGCGCGGCAGCTTGAGGTCGAGCAGCACCACCGCCGGCTGGACGGCGAGGTCGCGGCCGGCGTGGTGGCCGTTGCCGAAGAGGTAGTCGAGCGCCTCCACGCCGTCGCGCGCCACGACGACCTGGTTGCCGATGCGGTTCTTGTTGAAGGCGCGCAGGGTCAGCGCCTCGTCGTCGGGGTTGTCTTCCACCAGCAGTATCGGACGATCGGTTGCCATTGATGATGATCCTGTTACGACAGCGTGAAAAAGAAGGTTGCTCCCTGTTCCGGCGCGGCCTCCGCCCAGATGCGTCCGCCGTGGCGCTGGATGATGCGGTGAACGATGGCCAGGCCGATGCCGGTGCCCTCGAAATCCTGCGCCCGATGCATGCGCTGGAAGGCGCCGAACAGCTTGCTCGAGTAATTCATGTCGAAGCCGGCGCCGTCGTCCCTGACAAAATACACCGGTTTGTCGCCCTCGCGCAAGACGCCGAAGGCAATGTTGGCGACGGCGCGGCGGGCGGTGAATTTCCAGGCGTTGCGCAGCAGGTTCTCGAGGGCGATCCGCAGCAGGCTCTGGTCACCGCTGACATGTATATCCAAAGTTATAAGCGCGGAATCAGCCGCTGAGGACGGTATTGTTTAGGACTGAAACAACCAGTACGGCGAGCGCGGAGAGATTGACGTCCACTCGGCGAATCTCGTCGCGGGTGATACGCGACAGCGCCAGCATGTCGTCGATCAGCTGCTGCATGCGGTGGGTGCCGCCCCGGGGAGACCGACTTATCACCGCCACCGTGGCCGGCGGCGACGATGCGCCGGCCGCAGGGCAACGGCAATCAGCTTGAGCCGGAAGGCATGGGCTAGCCGTACCTTCACAGGGTCTAGGATTGGAGCTGCGCCCGTTCCAGAAGGAACACGGCGCCGTCGCCATCATCGGACTCCAGCCAGGCGAAGGGCAGATTCGGGAAGGCCGATTCCACGATGGCGCTGTTTCCTCCTACCTCGACCAACAGTATGCCGTCCGGCTGGAGGTGGCGCGGCGCCTCGGCGAGGATGCGGCGAATGATGTCGAGGCCGTCCTCGCCGGCGGCCAGCGCCAGCGTCGGCTCATGGCGGTATTCGGCGGGCAGGGCCCGCATGGCGGCGCCGGTGACGTAGGGCGGGTTGGAGACGATCAGGTCGTAGCGGCGACCCTCCAGGCCGGCGAAGAGGTCGGAGCGGACCAGCTCGATGCGCGCTTCCAGGCCGTAGTCGGCGACGTTGCGGGCGGCGACCTCGAGGGCGGCAGCCGAGATATCCACGCCATCGACCCGTGCCCGGGGAAAAGTCAGTGCCAGCAGCACGGCGAGGCAGCCGGAGCCGGCGCACAGGTCGAGGGCCGACTCGAGCGCCTCGGGCTCGCCGAGCCACGGCGCCAGGGCGCCCTCGAACAGCAGTCCGGCGATGTGCGAGCGAGGCACGATCACCCGCTCATCGACGTAGAAGCGGTAATCGCCCAGCCAGGCTTCGTGCGTCAGGTAGGCGGCCGGCAGTCGCTCCTCGATGCGGCGGGCGAGCAGGGCGTCCAGGGCCTCCAATTCGGCGGCGCTGAGCCGGGCATCGAGGAAGGGCTCGAGGCGGTCGGGCGGCAGCCGCAGGGCGTGCAGAAGCAGGTAGGCGGCCTCGTCGTAGGCGGAGGTGCTGCCGTGGCCGAAATGCAGGCCGGCGGCGTTGAAGCGGCTCACCGCCCAGCGCAGCACGTCGCGCAGGGTCGCCAGTTCGGGCGGCATCACAGCAGCAGTTCCAGGGTGCGCTGGTAGAGGCGCGACAGCGGTTCGATGTCGGCCACGGCGACGCATTCGTCGATCTTGTGGATGGTGGCGTTGAGCGGGCCCAGCTCGATCACCTCCGGGCAGATCCCGGCGATGAAGCGGCCGTCGGAGGTGCCGCCGCTGGTGGACAGGGCGGTCTCGATGCCGAGGGTTTCGCGGATCGCCTGCGCCACGGCGTCGACCAGCCGGCCGCGCGGCGTCAGGTAGGGCCGGCCCGAGAGGGTCCAGTGCAGATCGTGGTCCACGCCGTGGCGCTCGAGGATCTCGCCCAGCCGCGCTTGCAGGCCTTCCGGCGTGCTGGCGGTGGAAAAGCGGAAGTTGAAGAGGATCTCCGCCGTGCCCGGCACGACGTTGTCGGCGCCGGTGCCGGCATGGAAGTTGGAGACCTGCCAGGAGGTGGGCGGGAAGTACTCGTTGCCCTCGTCCCAGACCGTCGCCGCCAGTTCGGCCAGCGCCGGCGCAACCATATGCACCGGGTTCCTCACCAGATGCGGATAGGCGATGTGCCCCTGAACGCCCTTGACGACCAGCCGCCCCGAGAGAGAACCTCGCCGACCGTTCTTGATGGTGTCCGCCAGCCGCTCGGCCGAGGTCGGCTCGCCGACGATGCAGTAGTCGATTCGCTCGCCGCGCGCGGCGAGCGCCTCGACCACCCGCACGGTGCCGTTCACGGCGGGGCCTTCCTCGTCGGAAGTGAGCAGCAGGGCGATCGCCCCGGCGTGCTGCGGCCGTGCGGCGAGAAAGCGCTCGACGGCGGTGACGAAGGCGGCGATGGAAGTCTTCATGTCGGCCGCGCCGCGGCCGTAGAGCCGGCCGTCGCGCACTTCCGGCGCGAAGGGATCGGAACGCCATTGCTCGAGCGGGCCGGTGGGCACCACGTCGGTGTGGCCGGCGAAGCAGAGCAGCGGCGCCGCCGCGCCGCGGCGGGCCCACAGGTTGGCGACCCCGTCCCGGTCGAAGCGCTCCAGCCGGAAGCCGAGCCGGGACAGGCGCTCGCCGACCAGTTCCAGGCAGCCGCCATCCTCGGGCGTGACGGAACGGCGGGCGATCAGGGCGCGGGCAAGCTCGAGGGTGTCGCTCATCGGACTACCCTCTCCCCGTGGGAGGGGGTGATGGTGGTTCTCCGCTGCGCGGTTCCGAATATTGAGTTGCGCCACTTCGGGCGGCCGTGCGGGGCGCTCATCCGCCGGCGTCGTCGACGTTGAGGGTGAATTCGGTGAAGGAGGTGCCGCTGGGGTCCGTCTGGCTGAAGTCCAGGGCCGATGGCGAGGCGTTTGATTTCCTGTCGGCCGGCGAGGGCGTGCCGAGTTGGGAGTTGTTGATCAGCCAGGACAGGTTGGTCGGCGAGTCCGAGTTGGCCAGCGCTTCGTCGAGAGTGACGATGTTTTCCTTGTAGAGACGGAACAGGTCCTGCTCGAAAGTCTGAGAGCCGGGCGCCAGGCTCTGCTCCATGGCCTCCTTGATGCCGTTGATCTCGCCCTTCTCGACCAGTTCCTGGATGTGGCGGGTGTTGAGGAGGATCTCGACGGCGGGAATGCGCTTGCCGTCGGGCTTCTTCACCAGGCGCTGGGAGATGATGCACTTCAGGCTCACCGACAGGTCGAGATACAGCGCCGGCCGGTTCTCCAGGGCGTAGAAGTTGATGATCCGGTTCATGGCGTGGTAGCTGTTGTTGGCATGCAGCGTCGCAAGGCACAGGTGGCCGGTCTGGGCGTAGGCCAGCGCCGCCGCCATGGTCTCGCGGTCGCGTATCTCGCCGATCAGGATGCAGTCCGGCGCCTGGCGCATGGCGTTCTTGAGGGCGTTTTCCCAGATCTTGGTATCGAGCCCGATCTCGCGCTGGTTGACCACCGATTTCTTGTGTTTGAACAAATATTCGATCGGGTCTTCCACGGTCAGGATGTGGCCCGAGCGGTTGCTGTTGCGGTGGTCGATCATCGCCGCCAGGGTGGTGGACTTGCCCGAGCCGGTCGAGCCGACCACCAGCACCAGGCCGCGCTTCTCCATGATCACTTCCTCGAGTGTCTTGGGCAGCCCCAGCTCGTCCAGCCTGGGGATCTCGCCCTGGATGAAGCGCACCACGATGGCGATGGTGCCACGCTGCCAGAACATGTTCACCCGGAAGTTGCCGACGTCGCGGATGCCGAAGGAGAGGTTGATCTCCTTCTCCTCCTCGAAGTGCCTGATCTGCTCCGGCGCCAGCATCTCGTAGGCCATGCGCTGGATGGTCTCGGGGTCCATGATCTGCTGGTTGATCGGGATCGTCGTGCCCTGGATCTTGATGTGGATCGGCGCGCCGGCGGAGACGAAGATGTCGGAGGCCTTTTTCTCGGCCATCAGGTGGAAAAGCTTGTCGAAGATCATGTCCGCCCCCCGGGTCAAATGGATGCTTCAGATGCCGCGCAGCAGTTCGTTAATGCCGACCTTGGCCCGCGTCTTGGCGTCCACCTGCTTGACGATGACGGCGCAGTAGAGGCTGTATTTGCCGTCGGCCGAGGGCAGGCTGCCGGAGACCACCACCGAGCCCGCCGGCACCCGGCCATAGCTGGTCTCGCCGGTCTCGCGGTTGTAGATGCGGGTGCTCTGGCCGATGAAGACGCCCATCGAGATGACGCAGTCGTCCTCGACGATGACGCCCTCCACCACTTCTGAGCGGGCGCCGATGAAGCAGTTGTCGCCGATGATGGTCGGGTTGGCCTGCAGCGGCTCCAGCACCCCGCCGATGCCGACGCCGCCGGACAGGTGCACATGCTTGCCGATTTGGGCGCAGGAGCCGACGGTGGCCCAGCCGTCGACCATGGTGCCCTCGTCGACATAGGCGCCGATGTTCACGAAGGAGGGCATCAGCACCACGTTGCGGCCGATGTAGGCGCCGCGCCGCACCACGGCGCCGGGCACCACCCGGAAGCCGCCGCGCTCGAAAAGCTCGGCGTCGTATTTGCCGAACTTGGTCGGCACCTTGTCCCAGTAGCGGTGGACGCCGCCTTCCATGACGCGATTGCCTTCGAGACGGAAGGAGAGCAGTACGGCCTTCTTGACCCACTGGTGGGTGGCCCACTGGCCGTCGATCTTCTCGGCCACCCGCAGCTTGCCCTGGTCGAGCTGGGCCAACACATGCTCGACCGCTTCGCCGACCTTGGCCGGCGCCTTGCCGGGCTGGATGTCGGCGCGCGCTTCCCAGGCCTGCTCGATGATCTGCTGGTAATCCTGCATGGAGTATTCCCTATAGTTTTCTGCAATAAGCTTCGATACGGCGCGCCGCCTCGAGGCATTCCTCGCGGGAGGCGACCAGCGCGATGCGCACATAATGCGCGCCCGGGTTGACGCCGCCCGACTCGCGCGCGAGGTAGCTGCCGGGCAGGACGGTCACATTATATTCACGCCGCAGGCCTAGCGCGAACTCGGTGTCGGCGATCGGCGTGCGCGCCCACAGATAGAAGCCGGCCTCGGGCCGCGCCGTATCGAGGCAGCCGGCGAGGATCGGCGTCACGGCGTCGAACTTCTCCCGATAGAGGCGGCGGTTCTCGCGCACGTGGGCCTCGTCGCCCCAGGCGGCGAGGCTGGCCTGCTGCACCGGCGGGCTCATGGCGCAGCCCTGGTAGGTGCGGTAGAGCCAGAACTGTTTCAGGATTGCGGCATCTCCGGCGACGAAGCCGGAACGCAGGCCCGGCACGTTGCTGCGCTTCGACAGGCTGGAAAACATCATGATGCGCCGGTAGTCGGGTCGGCCGAGGGCCTGCGCCGCCTGCAGCGCGCCAAGGGGCGGTGCCGCCTCGTCGAAATAGATCTCCGAATAGCACTCGTCGCTGGCGATGACGAAGCCGTGCTCGTCCGACAGTTCGAACAGGCGCTGCCACTCGTCGAGGCCGAGCGCCTTGCCGGTGGGGTTGTCCGGCGAACAGACATAGACCAGCTGGATGCGCTGCCAGAGGTCGGCAGGAATGGCTTCGAAGTCGGAGCGGAAGCCGTTCTCCGGCAGATGGTTGAGAAAGACCGGGCGGGCGCCGGCCAGCAGCGCGGCGCCCTCATAGATCTGGGAGAAAGGGTTGGGGCTGAGCACCAGGGCCTCGCCGCGGGAAGGATCGACCACGCACTGGGCGAAGGCGAAGAGGGCCTCGCGCGAACCGTTCACCGGCAGCACCTGGTCGGCCCAGTCCGGTTGCGGGATGCCGTAGCGGCGCGCCAGCCAGCCGGCGATGGCCTGGCGCAGGGCGTCGCTGCCCGAGGTCGTGGGATAATTCGCCAGGCCCGTCAGGCCGGCGGCCAGCGCTTCCTGGATGAAGGCCGGCGTCGGGTGCTGCGGCTCGCCGATCGACAGCCGGATCTCGCCGAGGCCGGGCGGCGGCTGCAGGCCCTGGAACAGCTGGCGCAGTTTCTCGAAAGGGTAGGGTTGGAGCAGGTCGAGGTTGGGGTTCACGTCGGACGCGCGGCATGTGTTTCAGGCTGCCGCTTCTTTTCTGCAAAGCGAAGATTATAGCCATGCCGGTCGGAAGAGACACGGTCGCCATCGCCTCGCTGCTGGCCGGGGCCACCATCTGGGGGCTGATCTGGCATCCCTACCGGGTGCTGGAAGGGCTGGGTGTTTCTCCGGCACTGGGCGCCACGCTGACTTATTTCGTCGCCCTGCTGCTGGGCTGGCCGCTGCTCGGACGACGCCTCGCCGGACTCCGGCCGGACCGCATGCTGCTGGCCATCGCCCTGGCGGCCGGCGGCTGCAACCTCGGCTACGTGCTGGCCACGATGCACGGCGAGGTGATGCGGGTGCTGCTCCTGTTCTACCTGGCGCCGCTGTGGACCGTGCTGCTGGCCTTCCTGCTGCTGGATGAAAAAGTCGGTCTCCCCGGGACGGCGGTGATCGGCCTGTCCCTGGCCGGCGCCGTCGTCATGCTCTGGCAGCCGAGCCTGGGACTACCGCTGCCGCAGAACGGGGCCGAGTGGCTGGGACTGGCCGCCGGTTTCCTGTTCGCGCTGGCCAACGTGCTGATCCGCAAGGCGCAGGCGTTGTCCATCGAGGCCAAGTCGATGGCCGTCTTCGCCGGCGTGGTGGCGGTGGGCCTGATGGTGCTGCCGTTCGAGCCGGCGCCGGTCCTCATGCCGGCGCCGCAGGCCTGGCTGCTGATCGCCCTCGTCGGCCTGGTGCTGCTGGCGACCAACCTGTTCGTGCAGTACGGTCTGACGCACACCCCGGCCAACCGGGCCATCGTGATCTTCCTCTTCGAGCTGGTGGTCGCCGCCCTGGCCTCGTGGCTGCTGGCCGGCGAGGCCATGACGCTGCAGGAATGGCTCGGCGGCACCCTGATCGTGGCGGCCAGCTTGCTGTCGGGCCGGCTGGAAACGCGGCGAAGCGACCCGGCTTGATAGAATCCCGGCTTTCAGGTCCCAGCGAAGTGCCGATTTCCTTTCCCGAGAGCCCGTTCCTCCTGCACCAGCCCTTCGAGCCGGCGGGCGACCAGCCTGAAGCCATCGCCAAGCTGGCGGAGGGCATCCAGGACGGCCTGATGTACCAGACCCTGCTCGGCGTCACCGGCTCGGGCAAGACCTACACCATGGCCAATGTGATTGCCCGCCTGGGTCGGCCGGCGATGGTGCTGGCGCCCAACAAGACGCTGGCGGCGCAGCTCTACTCGGAATTCCGCGAGTTCTTCCCGGAGAACGCCGTCGAGTATTTCGTCTCCTATTACGACTACTACCAGCCCGAGGCCTACGTGCCCTCGCGCGACCTCTTCATCGAGAAGGATTCCTCGATCAACGAGCACATCGAGCAGATGCGCCTGTCGGCGACGAAATCGCTGCTGGAGCGGCGCGACGTGGTCATCGTCGGCACCGTCTCGGCCATCTACGGCATCGGCGACC
>JADLGU010000251.1 GCA_020849155.1 Rhodocyclaceae bacterium
AGCAGCTTCACCTGCTCGCGGAATGGGGTGATGATCCCAACGGTCAGTTCTTCCCCCTCATCCACCATGCGCCGCAGTACCTGTCGGATGTACTCGGCCTCGGCGCGATTGGTATTGCGTCCGCCCGCTTCAGCTGCCCCCTGTTCGACGATCTCGAAGCGGATGACGTCTTCGACGGGCAGGCTGCGGATCTTGATGGCCTGCAGCTGGTTGTCGTAGAAGGTCTTCGAGGAAAAAGAGATCAGTTCCTGGTAGCCCCTGAAGTGCTTGCGGAGCATGATGTTGAAGTTGGCGATGAGGTCAAAGAACTCGAGGATCGATTTCTTGACATCGAAGTGCTTCAAGCGCTGCAGCCGGGCTGCGGCATCCGCTACGTTGGCCCGGAAATAGGCCTCGAGATCCGTGAGGTGGCCGGCGTTGATGGCGTTGCTCGCTTGTGAGGATTTCACGTTGCTGAACTGCTTGGCGTCGCCGAAGACGACGACCTTCTTGGCCCGCAGCAGCGCGGGCAAGGCCTGGGCGACGGATACCTGGCTGCCTTCGTCGATCACCACCACATCGAAGATCCGCTGCTTGAGCGGGACATACTCGGCGTAGTCGCGAATGCCCGCGATGATGGCCGGGAACGCTTCCGAAAGGTGGCCGAAGCGATCCTCCGGGAACTTGGCCTTGGTCTTGATGATCCCGCCGATGTCCTTCGCCGTGGCGGCCTTCTCCTGGACGAACTGGATGAAGCGTCGGTCGATCTCCCGCGTCATGCGTGCGGTGTTGAGCTGCTCCAGGCGCGACTTGGTTCCCACGTAGTCAGTGGCCGGGAGCCCCTGTAGTGACGAGGATATCCGCTGCCAGGCGCAGGCATAGCGGACAGCCTTGAAGAGGAACTGCATCAGCTCGTCGAGGTCGGCGAATCCATCCTTGCCATAGGCCAGGCCATGGCCTTCCTTGCCGCCGAGGATCCCAAGGTAGATCCCGGCCACGACTTCGGCCAGTTCGGCGATGTCGCGCCGGATGGCCAGCCCGTCCCTGAAAAGGCGGTAGGCGAACCCCGTCTGGGCCTGCAGGTTGAACTTGCCGAGGGCATCGCGGATTCGGCCGAGCGCCCCCAGAACAATCTTCAGGTCGGCAAGCCGCTTGTGCAGGTCCGCCGGCGACGGGCAGGGTAGTGCGGCGCCCAGGCGCATGTTGAGCGCCTGCACCCGTCCACCCCGGAACAGGAAGCCGAAGACGGGCATCCGGAGGGCCTCATACTCCGCGATGAATTGCATCAGGACGGGGTGATGCTCGGCCTCGAGAGTCGAAAAAATCTCCAGCTCACGGCGCCTCTGCTGGAGGTCGGCCAGGTCGCCGGCCACCTTCCAGGCCGCCAGCCGCGCGAGAACGTCGGCAAGGGTGCCTTCGGGCAGTTCCTGTGCGATCCGCGGCGCCGCGTCCGGCGGCAGGCCGGCCGCCAGCCGATCGACCAGGGGGCCAAGACTCGCCAGCGCAGGTGGCTTGGCCGGGGATTGCAGGACCGGTAGGAGGCCCGGGCGCACGGCGGCGATTTCCCGTTCCATTGCATGCAGCGCATCCAGATCGGACAGCTTGACGCCCGAATACACCTCGATGGTTCGCGCGATGTCCCGTTTGAGCCCGTCGCGGACTGAGGCGGCCTCCGCCTCGATACGATCGGCGTGGGCCTTGGCCGCGGCGTAGTGTGTCTTGATCTTCTCCCGGGCCGAAGCCGAAACCAGACGGTTGTAGGTGCTGCCGCTACGGCCGAGCCGGAGGATCGGGTTGGGGAAGTCGTCATCCCCGTGCCGTACCCGTTGCAGGGCCGATTCCAGTTTGTCCTCCACCACGTCGAGCGCCTCGGTCTTGTCCGACAGGACGAGGACGTTTTTGCCCTCGACGATGCAGTCGAAGGCGATCGCGGTGATGGTGTGCGATTTGCCTGTTCCGGGCGGGCCCTGGACAGCGATGTAATTGCAGCGCTCGTTCTTGAGGGCGGAGAGGATCTTGCGCTGTTCTTCGTTCAACGGGATGGGCGAGGTGGCTACCAGGCGCTCTGGGATCGACAGGCCTTCCCATTCCACGTCCACGGCGTCCCGCACCGATACCGGGTCTTCGGTGATGAAGCCCCGGATGATGTTCTCGAACATCCGGCAGGCTCCGTCCTGCTCCTGCTCGAATGCAAGGAGCAGCTCCTCGTAGTCGTTAAGGATTGCTTCGTCAGATCTGTCGAAGATGGCGAAGTAGGCCGTGTTGGCGATCTTCAGGGTGGGGCTCGATTGCTGCTGCAGAGCGGGTTTCCTGAGATCGATGCCGGCCGCGATCTCCAGCGCCGGGATGAGGCGGCCAATTACCGTTTCCATCTCGTCGACGAAGGTGCGTCCTCCATCCAGATAGATGATGCGGTCCTGGACCGGCGAGATGGGCAGGCTCGCCGCCTCGCCGCGGCGCTCCTGGAGGATCCAGTCGATCGCTTGCTTGTTGATCAGGAGGTGTGGATCGAAATCTATTGCGAACTCGCGCCGCTCGTCGTCGAACTCGAAGGTGGCCGGGATGTAGAAAAGCGGGAAGGCATGCGGTCCGAACCGTATCTCGCAGAGATAGAGGTAGAACGACTGCTGCTCGGAGCTGCGCAGGGCGTGCTGCAGGTCGCGCACCTCGAGGAAAGCATCGGCCGTGGCGAAATCGTTGAAGAAGTCCTGGATCCGCGTCCTGATGCTGTCGATGCCGAAGAACTCGTCGAATACCGCCTGCATCGGCGCGGCGTCGCCATTCACGATCAGGGTATTGATGGCGGTGGGCAGGTTCTCCTGCACCCTGGCCACGACCGCATCGGTGAGATCGGACTCGACATCGTAGATCGATTCGATGGCGGAATAGGCCTGCTCGCGGAAGGGGCCGTCGAGGATGGTGAGCAGCGGCTGCACCAGCTTCTCACCGCTGGCCTGCACGAACTGGAGCAGGGTGCTGTCCACGAAGCGCTCCGGGTTCTCGAGGGCGCGGCCGCGGCCGGCCTTGGCGTATTCGATAACCTCCCGCGCGATCCGTCCCGGCGCCTCGGGCGGGATGGCGCCGATGTGCTGGCGAATCAGGTCGCGCAAGACCGCGCTGATCGGCGCCGTGTATTTCGAGGGGGGCAGCTTGAACTGCAGACCAGCGCCTGGTGCCGTGGCGGCGAACTTCCAAATGGCGTTGTAGAGCGAGACGTACTTCCGTAGAGGCACGCCCGTCCGGAACCCGGCTTCGGACTTCATCTGGACGCGCCGGCGGGGCGCCTGCTGACGCTTGAAGTCTGTCTGGAGGAATGTCAGGAAATAGCGCAGGACGCGCTGGGAAAACCCGGCGATGCCGTCTTGAGGAGCCTGCTTTGCGCTTGGGTCCGGTTCCATGTTCATGTCGCGGATTCTGATCGGCGGGCACGACCCGATTTATGCCAATGGTACAGGATACCAGCGGTGTGGCTCACTGACCGAGCCAGCTCTGATGTCGTTCTTGTGTGAACGGGGGCATAACTCAACCCTCGGTCTGTGCCTCGGCCTCTTGGGTACGCTCCCTGAGCCGCTTGGCAGCGGCCTCGAAGACGTCCTTCAAGATCTCGTGCGCGGCCGCTTGAGTGAGGGGGGGCCGCTACTGGCACCAATGAGGATTATTGATCCTCTTCAGGGTTCAATTTCATCACACGATCCGTTTCGCGGTGCCGGTCGCGATCATCCTGATGCAAGTAGCCCATTGTGGTGTTGATGTCCTCATGGCGCGCGTTGGCTTGAATCCAGCGCAGATCCATTTTCATGTCCGCCTGGCGGGTTAGTGCTGTGTGTCGCAACCAGTGAGGAGAGGCGACATCAAGACGGTCTCCGAGATACGGATCTGTTTCGCGGGCCAGCACCGACGCCTGCTTGAACAACTTTTCTAGCGCGACGTAAATCGTGCTCTCGGCCGCAGGTCTTCCGCCGCGGAGAGAGGGGACCAGTGGGCTGTCGTCGCCGGCGGCTGGAAGTTCCGGCAGCCCCATGGACGCCCGGTACTTCCTGAATTCCGTGAGTAGATCTCGAGGAACCGGAACCTCTTCGTCCTTGTTCCCCTTACCGGTCACCGACCACCACCACAGACCGTCTGGATTACGGTGGATGCTTCCCATCGTGGACAAGGGTAGATCGGAGAGGCGAGCGCCGGTAAGTGAGAATAGGCATACCAGAAAGCGCATCCGGATCTTGTAGCGCCGCTGTTCGGCGTTGTTCTCTGGCATCTGGTCGGCGGCATCCAACAAGTAGCCTACTGCTTCCCAGGGCAGGTACCTGTCGACCTTGCGGTTTCTGACCTTGGCGATTCTCATCAGCGCGGCCGGCGAGCGGTCCACGTATCCGGCTTTTTCCAGCCAGCGCAGCAGCGCCCCAACGGCAACGAGCGCCTGTCGTTGACTTGCCACCGACAGTGGGCCCTTGAATGGTCGCCAGCGGATGTCAGTCTTTGGCCATCGGCGAGACGATATCCACTGTTCGGCCTCCTTGGGCGCCAACTCTACAAGGGTTTTAAGGGTGCTCAGAAAGGTTTTGTACGCAACCAGGTCTTCAACGACCAGCGTCCGAAGACTGCGGCCACGAGCCTTGAGCCACATGAGGAAGCGCTCAGCGTCCTTTCGGTAATTGGCAGATGTTGCGGATGACTCGCAATGCAGTAGCCATGCCTCAATGGCTTGTTCGTCGGTTTCTGCGGCGATCATTTGCCGCGGTTGAATCGTGACGATGCGGACCACTTGGGCCGGCTCGGCTGGTGGGGTCGCCGGAAACGCATTCGTGGCGTTGTTCGCCGAGGGGGTTGTGGTTTTTCTCATGAATTCACTTTACCACCCCCCGCGTATTTTATTCAACATTATCCCGGTAATCATCAATAATTAGCAAATAACGTATTGCTATGACGTGTAACACGTCATAACATAACGCATCTGCGCCGCTATTCAAGGAGGTCTCGATGCCGAAGAGTTCCGATGTCCAGCAAGATGATGTCTTCAAGGCGTGCGATGCCGTAAGGGACAGCGGCGAGCGTGTAACCTTCGCCCGCGTCTACAAGCAGATGGGCAACAAGGGCGGCTCAAAGGTGGTTCAGGGCTACATCGCGGAATGGCTGGACCGTGAGAACAACCGGCTCCTGCCCGGACTTCCTGATTCATTCTCAGAGCGCATCCGGCAACTAGCCGTCACCGCCTGGGATGAATGCCTGGGTATCGCACGTGGAGAGCTGGACGGGCTACGCGGTGAGATGGAGGAGGCAATCAAGTCATCCCGTGACTCTGTGGATCGTATTCGCCTGGAAGCAGGCATGCAGGTCCATGATGCCGAAGTCCGAGCCAAATCGGCAGAGGCCACCCTCGCCGGGGCGCGCGTTGAGGCGCAGCAGCAATCCGAGCGGATCCACGCTCAAGCGATCGAGCTGGCCAGCTTGCGTGAGGCGCTGGCCGCCGCCAACGCCAAAGTCACCAGCCTTGAAGGAGAACTGGCACGCACTAGGCAGGACGCCGATGACCATCGGATGGACATGCAGGCGCAGATCGATCGTATCGAGGAGGCCTACCGCGGCCTGGAGAGGAAGTCCCTGGAGGATATCGAGGATGCGCGCGCCGACACCCGCAATGTGCGCTCCGAACTGGAAAAGCGCCTCGCTGCTCAGACGGAAGCCGCCGAGCGGCGTGATGCCGCCAACCTGGCACGCATCGAGGAACTTGCGTCCGCGCTGGCCGGCGCACGAACCGAGGCCGAGCAGAACAAGAAGCGGGCCGAGCAGCAGGAGGCGGATTCACGAAACAGCATGGACCTGCTGACGGAGGCACGGACTGAACTCGCTCGGATTTCCAGCCGTGCGGCCGCTGTTGAGGAATACCGGCAGGCCGAATCAGCGCGCGCGGAGTCTTTGGCTTCCGAGGTGAAGCGGCTGCAGGAACGTCTCACGTCCGATGAGCGCAAGCCCAAGCAGCCTCCCCCTGGAAAGTAGGCCAACCATGCTTCCCGCGTCCTCCTCGGCCGCAAGCGACGTCGTTGTCGCGATCGCCGCGGCATTCCGGGGCGAGGTTTGCATTCGTCCGATCGATCCGCTCGTGCCCGAGGCCGTGTTTCATTTACAGGTGCCGGCGTTCTCCGAACCGATCAAGATCAGCTACAAGACTTTGAGCCCGACCGATTCTGGCTCACTGCATTCACTACTGGACTTCTTGTTCGAGGGATCACGCATCAGCGTAAGGAGCTGCTGCACCAGCGCCGGCGGCGAACTCTCGTTGGAATTCCGCCAGCCCTTGCAGCTGCGCCCTTGGGAGAAGCTGCTCTACCGCACCCACGGGGATCTCCAGGACCATCTTTACGAGGACTTCATGTACGAAGCGGCGAGCTGCCTTGTTCGACGCCTGTCTGATGTTGCCGCGATTGAAGAAGTGTGGCTTTCAGCAGACATCCATTCCTGGCTGTTGGATTTTCCAACGCGCTTCCCTGACCCCAGGCCAAGTTGGGTGAAATTACTGACAGCGTGGAAAATGGTACGAGAGCGACAAGCGACTCACCTTCGGGACAACTAGCGGTCGCTTCGATGCCGCCACTCCCACGGCGGCAATGGCTTTGGATCTACCCAGAGGCCAAGCCGCTTCGTTCGAGCGCTTTCCTCCGCCTCGGCATATCGGTGCCGATCCTCC
>JADLGU010000252.1 GCA_020849155.1 Rhodocyclaceae bacterium
GCCAGAATCTACAATCATTCGGCGCTGACGAAAAACGCCTGCGCCCGTATACTCCCCGGAGGATCGCCCAACATGGTTAGCAAATCGCCTCTCAACCCCGTGGCCCTGGTTGGCCAGGCCCTGTTCTATGGCCTGTTCGCCGTGATCATCGGCTTCTTCTCGACCTCGCCGAAGTACCGGCACCTGGCGCCCGACCAGGCCCTGATCAAGCTCTCCTACAGCCATCACGGCCAGCCGGTCACCGAGTGCCGCAAGCGCACGCCCGAGGAACTCGCCAAGCTGGCGCCCAACATGCGCGCGCCGATGGCCTGTCCGCGCGAGCGCTCGCCGGTGACGGTCGAAATAGAGCTCGACGGCAAGCCGCTGCACAAGAGCGTCACGCCGCCCTCGGGCCTGTCCAAGGACGGCACCTCCACCGCCTACCAGCGCTTCGAAGTGCCGACCGGCGAGCACACCCTGTCGGTGAAGATGAACGACAACGTGCGCCACGAAGGCTATAACTACGTCAGGGAAGAGAAGCTGGTGCTGAAGCCGGCGCAGATCGTGGTGATCGACTTCAGCGCCGACAAGGGCGGCATCTTCTTCGCCCAATGACGCGTTTCTCCGGCGCTTCCGGCGCCGATTTTTCGCTGGAAGTCGCCGACCCGCGCCTGCAACGCCTGGCCCGCGGCTGGCTCTGGCTGGGCCTCTTGGCGCTGATCGGCTCCGGCCTGCTGTCGATCGTGCTGGTGCTCTCGCGCGCGCCGCAGTTCCAGAACCTGATGCCGACGGGCGACTTATTCCGCGTCGCCCTGGTGGTGCATGTCGACCTCTCCGTGCTGGTGTGGTTCGTCTCGCTCGGCGGCATCCTGTGGACCCTGGCCGGCCGGGCGCGGGCCGTGGCGCTCAACGGCGCGGCCCTGGCGGTGGCCGGCCTGGGCACCCTGCTGATGACGGTCTCGCCCTTCGCCGGCCGCGGCGAACCGGTGATGGCCAACTACATCCCGGTGCTCGACAACCCGGTGTTCCTCTGGGGCCTGTTGATCTTCGGCGGCGGATCGGTGTTGCTGGTCGTGCGCAGCCTGATCGCGGCGCCGTCCTGCGCCGCGCCGCAGGACGGCGCCGCGGCCCTGCGCGCCGGCCTGGCGCTGGCGCTCCTGCCCGCCGTGGTGGCGCTGGCCGCCTTCGCCTGGTCCTGGCTCACCACCCCGGCCGAGCTCGCGGCCAAGGCCTACTACGAGATCCTCTTCTGGGGCGGCGGCCACGCCCTGCAGTTCATCTGGACGCTATTGATGCTGGTGGCCTGGCTGTGGCTGGCCAGCGCCTGCGCCGGCAGCGTGCCGATGAGCCCGCGCATCGCCCTCCTCTGCTTCGCGCTGGCCACGGTTTGCGCGCTGGCGATCCCCGTCGCCTACCTGCTGTGGCCGGCGCACGCCGTCGAGCACCGCAACCTGCTCACCTTCGCCATGGGCCTGGGCGGCGGCCTGCCGATCCTGCCGGTGGCGCTGGCCGTCCTGCTGGCGGTGCGCCCCGGCCAGCCCATCGCCGACGCCGCCCGCCCCTTGCGCGCCGCGCTGGTTTCCTCGCTTGCCCTGTTCTGCTTCGGCGGGCTGATCGGCTTCACCATCGCCGGCGCCAACGTCAAGATCCCGGCCCACTACCACGGCTGCATCGTCGGCGTCACGCTGGCGCTGATGGGGCTGGTGTACCTGCTGCTGCCGCGCCTCGGCTACGCCGTGCCCTCGCGCCGCTGGGCCACCTTCTCCTCCTACTGCTACGCGGCGGGACAGGCCATGCACATCGGCGGCCTGATGTGGTCGGGCGGCTACGGCGTGCAGCGCAAGGTGGCCGGCGCCGAGCAGGCACTGCGCAGCGCCAGCGAGATCGCCGCGATGGGCGTCATGGGCCTCGGCGGCCTGGTCGCCATCGTCGGCGGCATCGTCTTCGTGCTGGTGGTGCTAGGGTCTATGCGCCGCTCAGCGCCGCAGCGCGACGCGCAGCAGCTGGCCGGCGAATAAGGCCAGGGCCGCTGCCGCCAGCCAGGCGCCCGGCCGCCAGCCCAGGGCCACCAGCCAGCCCGCCGCGAAAAAAGTCAGTCCCCGCAACACGGCGAAGCGGCCCAGCGTCGCCCGCGCCGCGCGATGCCAGTCGCTCTGCACGCCCGGCTTGAGCCATAGCGGCAGCAACTGGCTGGCGGCGCCGCTCACCAGCGGCAGCAGGAAAGCGCTCAGGAAAGCCAGGACCGCATCGGCGCCCGACAGGCGCTTGCCGCCATGCAGCGCGCCCAGGAACAGCAGCGTCATCAGCCCGGCCAGGGCCAGCGCCAGCGAGGGCGCCGCGCCATGCGCTGCGAACAACGCGTGCGGAAAGCGCCGCAGCCAGGCCGTGCCGAGGCGCGCGACAGTCAGGAACAGCAGCAGCGCCCCAAGATAGGCCAGCGGCGCCCACCAGGCGGCGCCGGCGGCGCAGAGCAGCACGCCCGACGCGGCCGGCGGCAGCATGCGGCGCAGCCAGCCGGCGGCAGCGGGATCGGCCTGGCCGGCGGCGGTGGGCAGCAGCACGGCCAGCGTGCCCAGGGCGGTGAGGCCGACGAAGCCGAGCAGGTTGAGATGCAGATGGGCGAGGCGCAGGGCGGCGCGCTGTTCTGGAAAGCCATCCATCGCCAGCACCGCCAGCAGGGCCAGGACGAGACAGCCCAGGGCGGCGAGATACCAGGCCAGGCCCGGATGCGGCGCGCCGAGCGCGGCGCGCCCGCAGCGCAGCACCCAGACCAGCATGCTCAAGGAAAAAGTCAGTCCCGCCAGGACGGCGAGGCGGATGCCGGTCTGGAAAAACGCCGGCAGCAGGAAGGCCACGGCGGCCAGCAGGCCGGCGCCCAGCATCGCCAGAGGGATTTTCTGCGCCCGGGCCGAGGGCGGCCGGCCGCGGGTGAGCACCGGCACGAAGTGCAGCATTGCGCCGAAGATCAGCGGCAGGACGCCCGAAGCGAAAGCGATGTGCGCCGCGGCGGCGGGCGAAGCCGCGCCGGAGAGGGCCAGCGCGATCGCCGCGGCGAAGGCGGCGAAGGCGCAGGCGACGAGGAGCGGCAGCATGGATCGGGTTCTGGATTCCCGCCTGCGCGGGAATGACGCCCCCGCTCAGGCCTGCTTCTTGACGAAGTCGATGACGATGGCACCGGGTTCGCGCTGCACGTATTTGATCTCGACCTTCTCGCCGTAGCGGTTGCGCATCTGGTCGAGCAGCGGCAGCGGGTCGTGGTCGTTGCAGAAGCGCATCGTCTCGCCGGCGAACAGCGCGTCGAGCGCGCCGAAGATGGCGGCATGGCGGAAGCGCTTGGCGATGCCGCGCGCGTCGAACGGATAAAGTTGGTCGGCTTGCAGATGCAGGTGGGGATTCGACATGTCATTACTCCTGTTGTGGGTTTGAGCGGCGCAAGACGCAGC
>JADLGU010000253.1 GCA_020849155.1 Rhodocyclaceae bacterium
CAGCGCACGCTGAAATCGCTGATCCGCGCCACCGGCGTCGGGCTCCATTCCGGGGTCAAGGTCACCATGACCTTGCGTCCGGCGGCGCCCGACACCGGCATCGTCTTCCGCCGCGTCGACCTCGATCCGCCGGTGGACCTGCGCGCCGACCCCTTCGCCGTCGGCGACACCCGCCTCGCTTCCTGCCTGGAGAAGGACGGCGCCCGGATCGCCACCGTCGAGCACCTGATGTCGGCCCTCTCCGGTCTTGGCATCGACAACGCCTGGGTCGATGTCGACGCCGCCGAGATCCCCATCATGGACGGCAGCGCGGCGCCCTTCGTCTTCCTGATCCAGTCGGCCGGCGTCGAGGAGCAGAGCGCCCCCAAGCGCTTCCTGCGCGTCAAGCGCGCGGTGCGCGTCGAGGAGGGCGACAAGTGGGCCGAGCTCTCGCCCTACGACGGCTTCCGCCTGAGCTTTTCCATCGTCTTCGACCACCCCGTCTTCGACAAGTCGAAGCCGCAGGTGACCGTCGATTTCGCCGAGCAGTCCTATGTGCGGGAAGTGGCCCGCGCCCGCACCTTCGGCTTCATGCAGGACGTCGAGGCCATGCGCTCGCAGGGCCTGGCGCTGGGCGGCAGCCTGGAGAACGCCATCGTGATGGACGAGTACCGGGTGCTCAACGCCGACGGCCTGCGCTACGGCGACGAGTTCGTCAAGCACAAGGTGCTCGATGCGGTGGGCGACCTGTACCTGCTCGGCCACCCCCTGCTGGGGGCCTTCTCCGCCCACAAGTCCGGCCACGCCCTCAACAACAAGCTGCTGCGCGCCCTGCTGGCCGACCAGGCGGCCTGGGAGATGGTCAGCTTCGAGCGCATCGAAGACGCGCCCGCCTCGGTGGCGAGGCTGTTCGCCCTGCCGGCCTAGCCGTCCCCGCCATGCTGTTGCTGAGGATCGTCGGCGTCCTGGTGGCCATCACCGTCGGCGCCGGCATCGTGGCCTTCCTCTTCACCCGGGATCGCCGCTACCTGCGCCTGTCCTGGCAGGTCGCCAAGTACGCCGGCCTGTTCGCCCTGCTGGTGCTGGCCCTGATGTTCCTGGAGCGGGTGATTGTCCTTTAGCGGGATCGCTTGACCAGCCGTTGCAGCGGTTCCTTGAGCGGCGATTCTTCCGGCAATGCTTCCGACAACCGCTGCAGATCCGTCCTGGCCTGGGCGCCGACCGCAGGGGAAACAGCCCTGGTTTTATGTTGCGGTGCAGCATGGGTCGGTTGCACTTTGACCTGTATTTCGGTAACCTCGGCACCCTTCAAAGAGAATTCGTCGACCAGGCTCGGCAGCATCTGTCTCAGCTTGGCGGCGACCGCGCCGGAATCGGCGTGGATAACAACCTTCCCCGACTTGAAATTGGCCACGCGGCTCGAGGCGGCCAGATAGGACGGCGCGATCTGCTCGAAAACGCGCTGAAGTTTGACCAGCCGCCCGGCATGCGCCGACAGTCGCGCCAGATCGCCGGCGGAGTTCAGGTAAGCGTCGAGAGAACGCGCTGCCATTTGATTGGAATTGGATAAGGAGGGACGGCGTGCATATTATTCTCGTCTCCGACCGACTGGCAACCGCCAGGACCATTACGGTCACCGCCCGCCACCTGGCGCTGGCGGTGGCCGGCTTCGTGCTGGCCGTGCTGGCCGTATCGACGCTGTTCTCCTACTTCACCGTGCGCCATGCCGCGGAGGTGCGCCTGCCCTTCCTGCAGAGCCTGCTGGTGAGCGTGCGCGAGCAGGAAACCCAGAAGACGCAGGAGTTCCTGCGCGAGAACCTCAACGCCATGGCGGTGCGCCTGGGCCAGCTGCAGGCCCAGCTGATGCGCCTCGATACCCTCGGCGAGCGCCTGGGGCAGCTCTCCGGCATCAAGCAGCCTGAGGCCAAGCCGGTCGACAAGTCCGGCCAGGGCGGCCCGCTGATCGCCCCGACCCGTCCGCTGACCCCGGAAGACCTGCAGCGCCAGCTCGACCAACTCTCCCGCCAGCTCGAATCGAAGAGCGACTACCTCGGCCTGATCGAGTCCGAGCTGATGGACGAGCGGGTGAAGAAGAACCAGCTGCCGACCGCCTTGCCGGTCGAGGCGCAATGGAACGCCTCCGGCTTCGGCTGGCGGATCGATCCGTTCACCGGCGAGCAGGCCCTGCACGAAGGCATCGACTTCATCGCCGACACCGGCACCCCGATCGTCGCCGCCGCGGCCGGCATCGTGGTCACCGCCGAGCGCCATCCGCAGTACGGCAACCTGGTCGAGATCGACCACGGCAACGAGCTGATCACCCGTTACGCCCACGCCTCCAAAATGCTGGTCAGGCAGGGCGCCCTGGTCAAGCGCGGCCAGAAGGTCGCCGAGGTCGGCTCCACCGGCCGTTCCACCGGCCCGCACCTGCACTTCGAGGTGCGCTTCAAGGGCGCCGCGCAGAACCCCAACCGCTTCCTGCAGAACGCTCAGAAGCAAAAGCTCGCCCTCCATCGCCGCAGGTAATATTCGGCCTTCCCGCCGCCCCCTCCCGAGGAAGGGTGTGACGGCTGTTCGCTTCGCTCCCCCGTGTCGACGCCGCGGTCAAAGAGGGGCGGCATGCTAAAATTCGCTTCTTTTTCCGCCGCCTACCGCGTTTCCGCATGATTTCCGGCCTCCTCAAGAAAATATTCGGCAGCCGCAACGACCGGCTGGTCAAACAGTACGCGCAGACCGTCCGCGCCATCAACGCCCTCGAGCCCGCCATCGGCGCGCTCTCCGACGAGCAGCTGCGCGGCAAGACCGACGCATTCCGCCGCAAGCTGGCCGATGGGGCCGGCCTCGACGAGATCCTGCCGGAAGCCTTTGCCGTGGTGCGCGAGGCCGGCAAGCGGGCCCTCGGCATGCGCCACTTCGACGTCCAGCTGATCGGCGGCATGGTGCTCAACGACGGCAAGATCGCCGAGATGCGCACCGGCGAGGGCAAGACCCTGGTGGCGACCCTGCCGGCCTACCTCAACGCCCTCTCCGGCAAGGGCGTGCATGTCATCACGGTGAACGACTACCTGGCCTCGCGCGACGCCGAGTGGATGGGCAAGCTCTACC
>JADLGU010000254.1 GCA_020849155.1 Rhodocyclaceae bacterium
AGGGCGGCGCCATGCTGGTGGAGACGGTCTGATCCACGCCATGCGGGAGGAAATCCGCCTCGATTTTCGCGCGCGTCCCTCGGCGCTGGCCTTCATGGCCCGCGCCGTGCGGCCCTCGCCGGGATTGAAGCGCGGCGTGCCGGCGATCGCGGCGCGCTGGCGCCACCGGCCGGATGCAGCGGAGCTGGCACGCTTCCATGCCTTGAGCGGCCTGCCGGAAGGCGAGATGCTGCCGCTGCTCTATCCGCACACCATCGGCTTTCCCCTGCATATGACCATCCTGACGCAGCCGGCCTTCCCGCTGCCGATCTGGCGCATGCTGCAGATACGCAACCGCATCCTTCAGCACGCGCCGCTGGCGCGCGACGCCGAGCTGGACATTACGGTCGGCATCGCCGGCCATCGCGTCCTCGACAAGGGCGTGGAGTTCGACATGCATGCCGTTGCGCTGACGGACGGGGCCGTGGCCTGGGAGAGCCTCAACACCTTCTACACGCGCGGCCGCTTCGGCGCGCCGACGGCGGATGCCGTGCCGGAAGCGCCAAAAGTCAGTCCCGCCGACACGGCGCAGTGGCGCATGCCCGCCGGCGGCGGCTGGCAGTACGGCGGCCTGTCGGGCGACTTCAATCCCCTGCACCTGTGGAACGGCTATGCGCGCAAGCATGGCTACGTGCGGGCCTTCTTTCATCCGCAGCGCGTGCTCGGCGAGTGCCTGGCGCGCCTGCCCGCGCAGGATCGCCTGCCGCTGCGACTGGACGCCTGGCTCAAGGGCCCTGTGTTCTATGGCGCGCAGGTGGCGCTGTGCCGCGAAGGCGATGCCGACGGCACGAATTTCGCCCTGCATGTCAATGCGGACGAACGACCGGCCATCGTCGGCCGCCTGCGCCCGTCCGGCGACAGCATTCTGAGATAGCGAGGAACCCATGAGCGAACAAGCGAGCGAACTCAAGCACTGGCGCATCGAGCGCGAACCCGGGGGCCTGGCCTGGCTGACTTTCGACAAGGCCGGCGAGTCCACCAACACCCTGTCCGCCGAGGCCATGCGCGAGCTGGCGCAGGCCCTGGACGAGTTCGATCGCGAGCCGCCCAAGGGCCTGGTGATCCGCTCGGGCAAGAGCGCCGGCTTCATCGCCGGCGCCGACATCGAGGAGTTCACGAAAGTCGAATCGGCCGAGGGCGCGAAAGCCCTGGTGCAGCGCGGCTGGGACCTCTACAACCGCCTCGCTGCCGTGAAGTACCCGACGCTGGCGCTGATCCGCGGCCACTGCATGGGCGGCGGCACCGAACTGGCGCTGGCCTGCCGCTACCGCATCGCGGTGGACGAGCCGGGGACGCGCATCGCCCTGCCGGAAGTCATGCTCGGCATCGTGCCGGGCTGGGGCGGCATGCTGCGCCTGCCGCAAGTCATCGGCGCCGCCCCCGCGCTCGACATGATGCTCACCGGCCGCGCGCTCGATGCGAAGAAGGCGAAGCGCCTCGGCTTCGCCGACGAGTGCGTGCCGCCGCGCGTGATGGAGAACGCCGCACGCATGCTGGTGCTCTCCGGCCACGCGCCGCGCCGGCTGCCCTTCATGCAGAGGATGATGAACGGCCCGCTCAAGGGCGTCGTCGCCTCGCAGGCGAAAAAGCAGGTCGCTGCGCGCGCGCGCCCCGAACACTACCCGGCACCCTACGCCATCCTCGACATGTGGGCGAATTACGGCGGCGATGCGCTTGCCGTGCCGGCCGGCAAGCCGACATCGATGGAAGCCATTGCCGCCTCGCCGACGACGAAGAACCTGGTCCGCGTGTACTACCTGCAGGAGCGCCTGAAGGGCTTCGGCAAGGACAGTGATTTCGCGCCGAAGCACCTGCACGTCATCGGCGCCGGCGTCATGGGCGGCGACATCGCCGCCTGGGCTGCGCTGCGCGGCCTGACCGTGACGCTGCAGGACCAGAACATCGAGCGCATCGCGCCGGCCATCCACCGCGCCGCGTCGGCCTTCAAGAGGAAGCTGAGGGACGACACCCAGGTACGTTTCGCGCTCGACCGCCTGATCCCCGACCCGTCCGGCCAGGGCGCGCGCCAGGCCGACGTGGTGATCGAGGCGATCTTCGAAAATCTGGAAGCGAAGCGGAAACTGTTTGCCGACATCGAGGCCATCGCCAAGCCGGAGGCCGTGCTCGCCAGCAACACCTCGAGCCTCAAGCTGGAGGACATCGCCGCCGGCCTGAAGAATCCGTCGCGCCTGATCGGCATCCACTTCTTCAATCCGGTGGCGAAGATGCCGCTGGTCGAGGTGGTCGAGGGCAAGGATTCCGACCCGGAGGCGCTGAAGAAGGGTCTGGCCTTCGTGCGCAAGATCGACAAGCTGGCGCTGCCGGTGAAGAGCGCGCCCGGCTTCCTGGTGAACGCCGTGCTGGCGCCCTACATGCAGGAGGCGATGCGCTGCGTGGACGAGGGCATCGCGCCGGAAGTGGTGGACGAGGCCGCGCTGGCCTTCGGCATGCCGCTCGGGCCCATCGAGCTGGCCGACACGGTCGGCCTCGACATCGCCGTGGCCGCAGGGCAGCAGCTGGCGAGCGGCATCACCGAGCCGCCGAAGAAGCTGATGGAGCTGGTGAATGCGGGCCACCTCGGTCGCAAGACGGGACGGGGCTATTACACCTACAATCAGGGCAAGCCGCAGAAGGCCGCGGTGGGGCAGGTGCCGGCCGGGCTGGCCGACCGCCTCGTCAGGCCCTTCCTGGCGGCCGCGCAGCGCGTAGTCGACGAGGGCGTCGTCGCCGACGCCGAGCTGGCCGACGCCGGCGTGATCTTCGGCACCGGCTTCGCGCCGTTCCGCGGCGGGCCGATGAACTACCTGAAAGAGCATCCGTGAACGAACAGCCAACCCGGCTACCCGAGAAACAGCCCACCCTGCGCCTGATGCCGATGCCGGCCGACGTGAACCACGCCGGCGA
>JADLGU010000255.1 GCA_020849155.1 Rhodocyclaceae bacterium
CGGCGCGCACGCAGATCCAGGCCAGGGTGCCGGTCATCGCCGTCTCGGCGGTGCGCACCGGCTGCGGCAAGTCGCAAACGGCGCGCTACCTCTCCGGCCTGCTGAAAGCCCGCGGCCGCCGCGTGGCGGTGATCCGCCACCCGATGCCCTACGGCGACCTCGCGCGCCAGGCGCTGCAGCGCTTCGCGACGCGCGCCGACCTCGACGCGGCCGCCTGCACCGTCGAGGAGCGCGAGGAGTACGAGCCGCACCTCGCCTGCGGCAACGTCGTCTTCGCCGGCGTCGACTACGCGCGCATCGTCGCCGCGGCGGAAAGCGAAGCCGACCTGATCCTGTGGGACGGCGGCAACAACGACTTCCCCTTCGTCCGGCCCGACCTGCATATCGTGCTGGTCGATCCGCTGCGCCCCGGCCACGAGACCAGCCACCATCCTGGCGAGGCGGTGCTGCGCATGGCCGACGTGGTGGTGGTCGCCAAGAGCGACGCGGCAGCGCCCGCCGACATTCGTCGCGTCGAGGAAGCCGCCCGTGCCATCAACCCGCGCGCAACGATCCTCCGCGCCGCCTCGCCGGTGCGCCTCGACGGCGAGGCGACGGTGCGCGGCCGCCGCGTGCTGGTGGTGGAGGACGGCCCGACGCTGACCCACGGCGGCATGCCCTGGGGGGCAGGGCACCTCGCCGCCCTGCGCGCCGGCGCCGAGATCGTCGACCCGCGCCCTTTCGCCGGGCCGGCCCTCCGCAGCGTCTACACCCGCTACCCGCACATCGGCGAGGTGCTGCCTGCCGTGGGTTACGCGCGCGAGCAGCTCGACGCCCTGCGCCAGACCATCAACGCCACGCCGGCCGACCTGGTCGTCTCGGCCACGCCGATCGACCTGGCGGCGCTGATCCAGGTGCACAAGCCGGTGCTGCGCGCCCGCTACGAGTTCGCCGAGGTCGGGATGCCGAGGCTGGCCGGCGCGGTCGAGACATTCCTCGCCAAGCTGCTATCTTGAAAGCATGAGCCGGATGCTCACCCTGTCGCGCGCGGCACGCCTGGTCGGCGCCAGCCGGGTCGCCCTGCAGCTGAAGATCCGCAGCGGCGAGCTGCCGTCCTTCGACGGCATGGTGTCCGCCGAAGACCTGCTGCGCTTCTATCCGGACATCCGGCTGGAGGAGGACGGCGGCTTCGAGCAGGTGCGGGAGATCAAGGAGCGGGCCTTCGGCCGGCGCGTGCGCGAGCGCCTGCTGCCGAGCCAGGAGATCCTCTCGCAGCGGCTCTACGAGCAAAGCACGGAACTGGCCGACCTGCGCGCCCACCTGCAGCGCTACCACGCCATGATGGAGGCGGTGCGCGGCCGCATCCGCGCACAGGAAGCGCAGCCGGGCATGGCGGCGCTGGGCGATTTCCTCGATGCGCAGCTGGCGGACATCCTCGGCTCGGCGGCGCCGAATGCGCTCGACGTCATGGATGATATGCTCCGCGTCATGTCCGCCCACGTCACCCTGCGCCCCAGCGGCCACGACTTCTTCGTCGAGGGCGCCGACACGCTGCTGGAGGCCATCCTCAAGGCCGGTCTGGCGGTGAACTACGGCTGCAGCAACGGCAACTGCGGCCTGTGCAAGGCGCGCGTGGTGTCGGGCGAGGTGAGGAAGCTGCGGCCGCACGACTACGTGCTGTCCGAAGCGGAGAAAAACCAGGGCTACACCCTGCTCTGCTGCCACGCCGCGGTCTCCGACCTGGTGGTCGAGGCGCTCGAGACCGGCAGCGCCGGCGACATCCCGCCGCAGCAGATCGTGGCGCGCGTCAAGGCGCTGCAGCCGCTCGGCGAAGACATGCGCCTGCTGCACCTGCAGACGCCGCGCAACAACCGCCTGCGCTTTCTCGCCGGCCAGAGCGCCACGCTGACGGCCGGCGAAGCCTCGGCGCAGCTGCCCATCGCCAGCTGCCCCTGCGACGACCGCAACCTGCATTTCCACGTCGCGCGCGACGCGAAGGACGACTTCGCCCGGCAGGTCTTCGAGGCGCTGCGGGCGGGCGACCCGGTGACGGTGTACGGCCCCTGGGGCGAGTTCGTGCTGCGCGCCGACTCGCCGCGGCCGATCCTGTTCGTCGCCTCGGAAGCCGGCTTCGCGCCGATCAAGGGCCTCGTCGAGCACGCCATGTCGCTCGACCGCGCCGAGCTGCTGCACCTCTATTGGCACAGCACCCGCCCGGCCGGTCATTACCTCGCCAACCTGTGCCGTTCCTGGGCCGGGGCGCTGGACAACTTCCGCTACACGGCGGTGACGGAGGGCGGCGCCGAAGCCCTCGTCGCGCGCATGGCGCGGGAGCATGACGACCTCGCCGCCTTCGACCTCTACCTCGCCGGCCCGCAAGGCTTCGTGGAGGATGCCTCAAAGGCCCTTGCGCGGCAGGGTTTTCCCGCAGCACAGTTGAGCGCCACGGCGACATAAATTCCGCTGCCGCTCGCATCAGCGCGTTCTGTTCGCGGCGCGCGACGCCAGCCCTTAAGATTGTTCCATGCACAAGACCATCCCCCTGATGCCCGCGGCGGATGCCGCCGCGACGGCCTGCGAGAACGCCGAGCCCTTCGCCCTGATGGTGCTCGGCGACAGCATGCTGCCGGAATTCGCGGAAGGCGAAATCATCGTCGTCGAGCCCGAGGGCCTGGCGCAGGACGGCAGCTACGTCATCGCCGACCACGGCGGCGAAGCGATCCTGCGCCAGCTGGTGCGGCGCGAGGGAAGCTGGTGGCTGCACCCGCTCAACCCGCGCTATGCGGACGCCGAACTGGCCGGCCTCGAGGCGCTGCGCGGCGTGGTCATCCAGAAAAGCCGCCCCGGCTCGCGCCGGTCAAGAAAATCCTACGTGGACTGACATGCCCTACTACATTTACAAGGTCTTCGAGACCCCCCTCCGCCGCCTGGAGAAGATCGAGAGCCACGACGCCTTCAAGGCCGCCTAGGCCCGCGCCAAGGCGCTGCGCCGCGAACTGGCCTTGAGCGAAGGCTGCGCCGTGAAGACCGTCTTCGCCGACAACGAGCTGCAGGCCGAGGACATCCTCTCCCAGGTGCGTGAGCCGCAGCCCGAGCTCGGCGACGACTGAGCAAATGAGCACCTATCCCCCATCCCCTTTCCCGTGGAAAGGGGTGACGGTGGTTCAGCCGCTTCGCGGCTTCCGTCCTGTTGACTTCAGGCCTCCTTGGGGCGGCCCGGCGGAGGCCTGATGGATCTGACAGAGCTCGTCACTGCCGTCCAGGCCAACTGCGACATCGCCGACGCGCGTCATGCCCGCGAGTCGACGATGTGCAACTACCTGCTGGCGATGCGCGAGCTCTACCGCTGGGAGCGCGGCCTGCCCCTCGCCGCCCCCCTCGGCCAGGCCGAACTGGGCGCCTGGATCGCCGCCCGCGAGGCGCGCTGGAACGCGCTGGAAGAGGCGGAGTACCTGCCCCTGCCCCTCGGCCAGGGCGGCTGCGAACCCTTCGACAACGCCGCCATCAACGCCTGCCTCGAGCCGCAGGGACTGGTCTACTCGGCCGGCATCGGCCGCTGGGGGCGGCCGCACTTCTTCCTCGGCGACCTGGCCCGGCGCGAGTCGCGGCAGGGGCTGGCGGTGCTGGTCTCGGGGCGGGAGCACGCCCGCGACCTGTTCGCCCCGCCGGCGGCGCTGCGCGACGGCACCGTCTTCCTGCGCCTGGACGCCCTGCGCCGCTGGCTGTGGGAGAAGACCGAGGTCTGGGGCGTCAAGCAGGCCGAGGGCGCCCTCAAGGCGGCACTGGCGGCCTACGGCTTCGCCACCGACGCCGAGGCCGCCCTGGAACGCATGGCGGCGGCGGAAGGGGAGACCCTGATCCTGCACGAACTCGGCGAGGCGCAGGCCGAGCCGCTGCTCGGCCCGGCCTGGCGCGAGATGCTGGGCGGCCTGACGGACCGGCGCGCCGAGCTACTCGCCCGAGCCGTGCGCGACAACCTGGCGGACTGCCTGTCCACCCTGCCGGCGCTCATCGAGCAGGACGCGGCGCCCTCGCTGCATTTCTATTTCGCCAATTTCGAAGGTCTGCGCCGCGGCCTCTTCCCGCGCCTGGGGGCGGCCTACGCGGCCTGGCGCAGGACAGGCAGCGCGGCCGATCTGCGGCTGGCCTGCCGGGCGGGGCAGGCCCATTGGCGCGAGACGGCGCAGCGCCTCATGGCGACGTGGCAGGCCGGGCCCGCCGCGGCCGGCGCCGCCTTTTCGGAATGGGTGGACGAGCCGGGATCGCTGGCCCTGTAGACGAAAAAACGCCCTTCCTCCGGCCGGAGGAAGGGCGTCTCGGGGAAGCGCTTACTTGAGGTGCTTGTTGACCAGCTTGGTCATCTCGAACATCGAGACCTGGCCCTTGCCACCGAAGATGGCCTTGAGCTTCTCGTCGGCATTGATCATGCGACGGTTGATCGCGTCCTGCAGCTTGTTCTTCTTGATGTAGTCCCAGATCTTCTTGGTGATTTCGGTGCGCGGCTGAGCCAGGGCACCGACCACGGCGGCGAGAACGCCACTCGGGGTCATCGGCTTCATGAAGGCGGGATTGGGCTTGCGCTTGGCTGCGGGCTTCTTTGCAGCGGCTTTCTTGGCCGGCTTCTTGGCGGCTTTCTTGGGAGCGGCTTTTTTGGCGGGGGCTTTCTTGGCTGCCGGCTTTTTGGCGGCGGCTTTCTTCGGGGCTGCTTTCTTGGCTGCCGGTTTCTTGGCGGCGGGTTTCTTCGCAGCGGGTTTCTTCGCTTTCTTGGCTGTGGCCATCTTCACCTCCTGAAAATAGTGATTACTACACCTGAAAACACCACGAATCTCCTTGCTGC
>JADLGU010000256.1 GCA_020849155.1 Rhodocyclaceae bacterium
ACGTCAAGCAGGCCGTGGCCCTCGGCATTGACGCTGTCCTGGATGCCCTGCAGCAGCTTGGAGTGCCCGCGGGCGCGGATCTCGGCGTAGCCGAACTCGCGCTTCTTCGCCGGCTCCACCTTGCCGCCGAGCTGGGCCGCCATGGTCTGCATGCCATAGCAGATGCCGAGCACTGGGACGCCCAGTTCGAAGACGGCCTGGGCCGCACGATAGGACTGTTCTTCGTAAACCGAATTCGGTCCGCCGGACAGGATGATGCCGACCGGATCGAACTCGCGAATGAAGGCTTCGCTAACGTCGTAGGGATGCAGTTCGCAGTAGACCTGCTGTTCGCGCACCCGGCGGGCGATCAGTTGCGAGTATTGCGCCCCGAAATCGAGGATGAGGATTTTCTTGTGCATGGCAGGAGCGCCGCCTGGCGCTATTCGACGCGGTAGTTGGGCGCTTCCTTGACGATCTGCACATCATGGACATGCGACTCGCGCACGCCCGCCGAGGTGATCTCGACGAATTCGGCGCGGCTGCGCATCTCGTCGATGCCGTTCGAGCCGACATAGCCCATGCTGGCGCGCAGGCCGCCCATCAGCTGGTGGATCACCGCGCCGACCGGTCCCTTGTAGGGCACGCGGCCCTCGATGCCTTCCGGCACCAGCTTGTCGACGTTGGCGTCGGCTTCCTGGAAATAGCGGTCGGCGGCGCCCTGCTGCATGGCGCCAAGCGAACCCATGCCGCGATAGGACTTGTAGGAGCGCCCTTGGAACAGTTCGATCTCGCCGGGTGCTTCCTCGGTGCCGGCAAACAGCCCGCCCAGCATCACGGCGTAGGCGCCGGCGGCGATGGCCTTGGAGATGTCGCCCGAGTAGCGGATGCCGCCGTCGGCGATGAGGGGTACGCCCGATTCCTTCAACGCATTGGCGACGCTGTCGATGGCGGTGATCTGCGGCACGCCGACGCCGGCGACGATGCGGGTGGTGCAGATCGAGCCGGGGCCGATGCCGACCTTGACGCCATCGGCGCCATGGTCGACCAGGGCGCGCGCAGCGTTGGCCGTGGCGATGTTGCCGCCGACGACATCCACCTGCGGGAAGTTCGTCTTGACCCACTTGACGCGGTCGAGCACACCCTGGGAATGGCCATGGGCGGTGTCGACGACCAGCAGATCGACGCCGGCTTCGACCAGCAGTTCGGCCCGTTCTTCCGTGCCGGGGCCGACGCCGATGGCGGCGCCGACCCGCAGCCGGCCGAGGCTGTCCTTGCAGGCGGACGGGTGCTCGGTGGACTTGAGAATGTCCTTCACGGTTATCAGCCCCCGCAGCTCGAAGTCGCCGTTTATGACGAGGACGCGCTCGAGCCGGTGCCTGTGCATCAGGGCCTTGGCCTCGTCGGGGTTGCAGCCCTCCTTGACGGTGACCAGCCGCTCACGCGGCGTCATGATGTTGCGTACCGGCTGATCCAGCCTGGTCTCGAAGCGCAGGTCGCGGTTGGTGACGATGCCGACGACCTTGTTGCCCTCGACCACCGGCAGGCCGGAAATCTTGTGCTGGCGGGTCAGGGTCATCACCTCGCGCACCGGCATGTCGGGCGGAATCGTGATCGGATCCTTGAGCACCCCGGATTCGAAGCGCTTGACCTTGGCCACCTCGGCCGCCTGGGCGCGCGCCGGCAGGTTCTTGTGCACGATGCCGATGCCGCCCTCCTGGGCCAGGGCGATGGCCAGGCGCGCCTCGGTCACGGTATCCATGGCGGCCGATAACAGAGGGATATTCAGGCGGATATTGCGCGACACCTGGGTGGCCAGGCTGACATCGCGGGGGAGAACGCTGGAGTGGGCGGGGACGAGCAGGACGTCGTCGAATGTGAGTGCCTTGGTAATCACCCGCATGGCTTTCAACCTCTGTTCCAAATCCGTATTATACGCAGGTGCCGCCGGAGCGGCAAACGATCGGAGATGTCTATGCGAGCGATTACCGGCATGCTTCTGGCCTTCCTGGCTGCGCTGGCCTGGGCTGGCGAGGTCTACACATGGAAGGATGCCAGCGGCAAGATTCATTACTCGGATACGCCGCCCCCCGGGGTCAGCAGCAAGAAGCTGCGGGCGGGGTCGTCATCGGGCGGCGCGGCGGCGCAACCCGCCGCCTCGAAGGGGCTGGCCGAGCAGGAGATGGAGTTCCGCAAGCGCAAAACCGAGAGCGACCAGGCCCGCGCCAAGGCGGAAAAGGAGCAAGGCGACAGTGCCGAGGCCAAATCCAATTGCGAGCAGGCCCGGCGTCAGGTGCAGGCCCTCGAGTCGGGCCAGCGGATGAGCCGCATCAACGAAGCCGGCGAACAGATACCGCTCGACGACGACATGCGCGCCCAGGATCTGGACAAGGCAAGAAAGGCCGTACAATCCTGGTGCAAATAGGGCTGCAGCCAATCACTCCGGCTCTGCCCCGCCCTTTTTCATGATCTTGCCCTCCTCCGCCCGTTTTTTTCTAACCTCCTTGGGGTCGGCCAGCAAAGGGCGGTAGATCTCGACCCGGTCACGATCCTTCAGGACGGCATCGGCGCGGCTCAGCTTGCCGAAGATGCCGACCTTGTTTTTCTTCAGGTCGATATCCGCATGTTTCTGTAGCAATCCCGAGGCTTCGACGGCTTGCTGGAGGGTGCTCCCTTTCGGCAGCTTCAGCTGCACCACTTCCTGCCGGTGCGGCAGGGCGTAGGCGATCTCGACGGAAAGCAGATCAGCCATTGCGCGGCAGGACCTGATCGGCGCGCCTGACAAAGGCGTCGACGAAGGTATTGGCGATGTGGTGGAAAACCGGACCAAGGGCCTTTTCCAGCAGCTTGCTGGAGAATTCGTAGTGAAGCTGGAACTCGATCTTGCAGGCCGTCTCGCCCAGCGGCTTGAAACGCCAGCAGCCGTCGAGGTGCTCGAAAGGACCGTGTCGCAGGTTGATTTTCATGAAGTGCGGCGCTTCCTTGTGGTTCTCGGTGGAGAAATCCGCCTTGATGCCATGGTAGTTGATGTGCAGCGCGGCCACGGTCCTGGCCTCGTCGCGCAGAATCAGTTCGGTACCACCGCACCAGGGCAGGAACTGGGGATACTCCTCGACCCGGTCCACGAGAAGAAACATCTGCCCGGCACTGTATTCGATCAGGACGGTTTTCCTGACTTCGGCCATGATCGCCACATGCTATAGAATCCACCGAATTCTAACGTAAATCCCGGTATGAGCATTGTCGACAACAAGAAGGCCTTTCACGATTACTTCATCGAGGAACGGTTCGAGGCCGGCCTGGTCCTGGAAGGCTGGGAAGTGAAGGCCATCCGGGCCGGACGGACGCAATTGAAGGAAGCCTACGTCATTCTGCGCAACGGCGAGGTGTTCCTCATCGGCTGCCACATCAGCCCGCTGCCGACAGCCTCAACCCACATCCAGCCCGATCCCGTCCGCACCCGCAAGCTGCTGCTGCACGCCGCCGAGATCGACAAACTGGTCGGCAAGGTCGAGCGCGCCGGCTATGCCCTGGTGCCGCTGGACCTGCACTATGCCAAGGGTCGGGTGAAACTCGCCATCGGCCTGGCCCACGGCAAGAAGCAGCACGACAAGCGCGAAACCGAGAAGAAGCGCGACTGGGACCGCGAGAAGCAGCGGCTGATGCGCGCGAAGGCGTGATCAGGTCTTGTTGAAGCGGCCGAGCACCCCGCGCACGGCCTCCTGAACGTCCGCCGGCAGCACGATCATCTTGGCGTTGTCCGAGCCCGCCAGATGGGTGATCGCAGTGATGTACTTTTCGCCCAGCAGGTAGAGCATCGGCGTGTCGCGGTCGCCGATGGCCTGGGCGACGCGCTTGATGGCCTCGGACGAGGCCTCCGCCAGCGTCACCTGCGCCTCGGCATCGCGCCGGGCCGACTCGACCCGCGCCTCGGCCTGCAGGATCATCGACTGCTTTTCGCCTTCGGCCCGGGTCACCATGGCTTTCCTCTCGCGCTCGGCCGAGGCCTGCATCTCCATGGCCTTCTGCATCGAGGCGGACGGCTTGATATCCTGGATCTCCACCGACTTCACCGTCAGACCCCAGTCGACCGCTTCGTCCGCAATGCTCTCGCGCAGGCGGACCTTGATCTTGTCGCGGGACGAAAGGGCCTGATCGAGTTCCATTTCTCCGGTGATCGAACGCAGTGTGGTCATGATCAGGTTGCGGATGGCCTCCGAGAAGTCCACCACGCCATAAACCGCCTTGACCGGATCGGTGACCTTGATGAAAGCGATGGCGTTGGTAAGGATCACCGCGTTGTCCTTGGTGATGACCTCCTGTTCCTGGACGTCGAGGATGATGTCCTTGGTGACCAGCTTGTAGGCGATGCGGTCGAGGTAGGGGATGATGATGTTGAGGCCGGGATGGAGGGTGCCGTGGTATTTGCCCAGGCGCTCGACGATCCACTCCTCGCCCTGCGGCACGATGCGCACGCCCTTCCATACGGTTACCAGCGCGAAGGCCAGAATGGCTACGACAACGATGAATCCTGCGCTCATGATGCCCCCTTAGACTTTGCCAACCTTGAGAAAGCTGCCTTCGATGCCGAGTACCCTGACGCGCTCGCCCGATTTGATCGGTTCGTCTGCGATGCAATCCCAAACCTCGGAGCCGACCAGCGGCTTCTGGAAGCGCACCTGCCCCTTCTGGAAGGGCTCGACGTCGCGGATCAGCATGCCGACCTCGCCGACGATGTTGGAATCCGCCATGCCGACCTTGGTCTTGTGCATGCCCGGCTTGAAGATGCGGAACCAGAGCACGACCATGGCCACCGAGGCGAGCGTCCAGGTCAGCAGCTGGGCCGTCAGGCTCATCGACGGCGCCACCAGAACCACCAGCGAGACCAGCAGCGCGCCCAGGCCGAACCAGACGATGAAGAAGGCCGGCACCGCCAGTTCGGCGATGACCAGCCCGATGCCCAATACCGCCCAGTGCCACCATTCGGGTTGCATGCGTGTCCGCCTCCGCTAGTTTCGCTCGGCCAGGTGCTTGCCGAGGCGCAGCCAAGTATCCATTACGGTATCAGGGTTGAGGGAAATCGTCACGATGCCCTCGTCCATCAGCCACTCGGCGAAATCGACGTGGTCCGACGGCCCCTGGCCGCAGATGCCGACATATTTGTCCATGCGCCGGCAGGTCTGGATCGCCATGCTCAGCAGCGCCTTGACCGCGGCATCGCGCTCGTCGAACAGTCCGGCGACCAGGCCGGAGTCGCGGTCCAGCCCGAGGGTCAGCTGGGTCAGGTCATTGGAGCCGATGGAAAAGCCGTCGAAATGCTCGAGGAACTGCTCGGCCAGCAGGGCGTTCGAGGGAATCTCGCACATCATGATCAGGCGCAGGCCGTTCCTGCCCCGCTCCAGTCCGTTGGCGGCGAGCAGCGCGACGACCTCCTTCGCCTCGGCCACGGTGCGGGTGAACGGCACCATGATCTCGACGTTGGTCAGCCCCATGGTGTCGCGCACCTGGCGCAGGGCGCGGCATTCCAGCTCGAAGCAGTCGGCGAACGACGGCGCCACGTAGCGCGAGGCGCCGCGGAAGCCGAGCATCGGGTTTTCCTCTTCCGGCTCGTAGATCTCGCCGCCGAGCAGCTTGCGGTACTCGTTCGACTTGAAGTCGGACAGACGCACGATCACCGGCTTGGGCCAGAAGGCGGCGGCGATGGTGGACACGCCCTCCGCCAGCTTCTCGACGAAGAAGTCCTGCGGGCTGGCATAGCCGCGGGCGCGGCGCCGGATCTCGTCGCGCAGGCCGGCCGGCATGCGCTCCAGCTCGAGGATGGCCTTGGGATGGATGCCGATGACGTTGTTGATGATGAACTCGATGCGCGCCAGACCGACGCCGGCATTGGGGATGGCCTGGAACTCGAAGGCCAGCTCGGGGTTGCCGACGTTCATGGCGATCTTCACCGGCAGCTGCGGCAGGTTGCCCAGTTCCTGGGTCGTCACCTCGAAGTCGAGCCGGCCGCGGTAGATGTAGCCGGTGTCACCCTCGGCGCAGGAGACGGTGACCGCTTCGCCCTCGGCCAGCGCTTCGGTGGCGTTGCCGCAGCCGACCACCGCCGGGATGCCCAGCTCGCGGGCGATGATCGCCGCATGGCAGGTGCGGCCGCCGCGGTTGGTGACGATGGCGGCGGCGCGTTTCATGACCGGCTCCCAGTTCGGGTCGGTCATGTCGGTGACGAGGATGTCGCCCGCCCGCACCTTGGCCATCTGCGAGGCGTCGGGAATGATCCGTACCGGGCCCGTGGCGATCTTCTGGCCGATGGCCCGACCGGAGCAGAGCACCTTGCCATGCTGCTTGAGGCGGTAGCGGCGCAGCTGCTGCGTGTTTTCTCCCGTCTTCACAGTCTCGGGACGGGCCTGGAGGATGTACAGCTTGCCATCGACGCCGTCCCTGCCCCATTCGATGTCCATCGGTCGGCCGTAGTGCGCCTCGATGGTGACGGCGTAGCGGGCCAGTTCCTGCACCTCCTCGTCCGACAAGGCGAAACGCTGCCGCTCGACCTCCGGCACGTCCACCGTGCGGGTCGAGCGCCCGGCCACCTTGGCGTCGGTGAACTCCATCCGGATCAGCTTCGAGCCGAGGTTGCGGCGGACGATGGCCGGGCGGCCCTGTGTCAGCATCGGCTTGTGCACGTAGAACTCGTCGGGGTTCACCGCCCCCTGCACCACCGTCTCGCCGAGGCCGTAGGAGGCGGTGACGAAGACGACGTCGCGGAAGCCCGATTCGGTGTCGAGCGTGAAAATGACGCCGGCGGCGCCGACGTCGCTCCTCACCATGCGCTGCACGCCCGCCGACAGCGCGACCTCGGCATGGCGGAAATTCTTGTGTACCCGGTAGGCGATGGCCCGGTCGTTGTAGAGCGAGGCGAAGACGTGCTTGACCGCGTGCAGGACATTGTCCAGGCCGTGGATGTTGAGGAAGGTTTCCTGCTGGCCGGCGAAGGAGGCGTCCGGCAGATCCTCGGCGGTGGCGCTCGAACGAACGGCGAAAGTGGCGTCCGCCCCGCCGCCGGCCGCCAGGGCGCGGTAATGCTCGGTGATTTCCTGCTCGAGACCGGCCGGGAACGGGGTGTCGACGATCCATTGGCGGATTCGGGCGCCGGCGGCGGCTAGCGACTCGACGTCGTCGATGTCCAGCCGGTCGAGTTCGGCCTGGATGCGGCTGGACAACCCCTGCTGGGCAAGGAATTCGCGGTAGGCCTGGGCCGTGGTGGCGAAACCGCCCGGCACCCGCACGCCGGCGTGCGCCAGCTGGCTGATCATTTCCCCCAGGGAGGCATTTTTCCCTCCCACTTGCTCCACATCGGACATGCGCAAGGCATCGAAGCCGATCACGTAACGGGTCA